>CAYFQJ010000005.1:14303-21139 GCA_964345205.1 uncultured Actinomyces sp.
CCTCAGATTTTGGCGGTCGCGAATCAACTGATGGCACAGGCGCGAGGCCTTGACGGGGTGGGTCCCGCTCGCGGCCTCGAAGGTTCCGTCCGGTTGTCGGCGCAACGCGAATCGGGTGCTGCTGTCAGTTTCCAAGAGTACGATACCGATCAGGACGAAGCGGAAGGCGTGGCTCAGAGCATCGCGGACCTCCAAGAGGCCGGGGTCGCTCTAGCCAATATTGCGATTCTCTACCGAACCAACTCGCAGTCGGAAGCTTTTGAGCAGGCTTTGGCGGCCAAGAACCTCGGGGCCCAGATTCACGGTGGCACCCGTGTTTTTGAACGCGAAGAGATCCGTCGAGCCGTGGTCCTTCTGCGCCAGGCCGCGCGGTTGCAGAAAATCTCTGAAGGCTCCGCCGGCAAAACCGAACTGGTCCCCAGCGTCGAAAACGTCGCGGTTAGTTTGGGATGGAACAGCAGCGGTTCGGCTCCGGGAGGTGAAGGCTCCGTCCGGGAGCGGTGGGAAAACCTAGAAGCGCTGGTGAATATGGCGCGGACTTCACCCCACTTAGGTCTCGAAGAGTTCGTGACGGAACTGCAGGAACGCGCCGATGCCCAAGCAGCACCAGAGGTAAACGGCGTTGTTCTTTCAACGCTCCACGCTGCGAAGGGCCTCGAATGGGACTGCGTTTTCCTAGTCGGCGCCAGTGATGGGCTGATCCCAATTTCGCGTGCTGAACTGCCCGAAACGGTCGAGGAGGAACGGCGCCTCCTCTACGTGGGCGTAACTCGCGCCCGCGACCGCCTACAAATTTCATATGCGCGCAGTCGTTCCGGCGGCAGATCGGCACGCAGGAAAGTCTCGCGCTTCCTGCAGAGCATGTGGCCCGAAACTGAAACTGGTAAGCGAAGAACCGCGAGTGCCCCAACGGTTCGTCAGCGATTGCAGGGTGAGAAAGAGCTCTTCGAGCAGCAGGCAGATCCGCAGACGCTACAGCTTTTTGAAGCATTGCAGTCCTGGCGGCTGCAGTTGGCGCGCGCTACATCAAAACCGGCGTTCACCATCATGAACGACGTGACTCTTCGTGACATCGCGTCAGCTAAACCGCGCACCCTAAAACAGCTGGGTGCTTTGCGAGGAATCGGCCCGGGAAGACTTTCCGAGTACGGTCCCGACCTGCTCCAAATTATCCGCGACCAGCCCGGCTAGGCTGCTGGCACCAGCGAACCCGCTCTTTTCACGAGGGTCGATGGGACAGCTTCGGGCAACCGCGGGAATCCCCGGCAGAGGCAGTTCGGGTGCGGTTCCCAACGAACTGTCTGTGTGCTTCCCGCACCAATGTGCCAGGACCGTCCCAGGACCCAGCTGGAAGTCGGGGGCGGATTCGTTTCCGTTCCGGGCCGTAACATTTCGGCGAAACTTTCCACTATGAGGGCGGCTGTTCCAGCTGCGGCCGTGGCCGCCCCCGGACGGACGACCACGGGAGGTGCACTCAGCAGCTGCTGGTGCAGGTACGGCCAGTTCGGTAAGTGCTCGGTGCGCTGCAAGTCAACGCACAGGTAGCAGAGCGTGTTCCCGGGCCAGCTCAGCGGCCCGACCTGTACGCCCCCATCATCAACCACGATGGGCAGATGGGGAACGTCGTGGCTCAGCAATCTACCGGCCTGATGGTGGGGGACAACCCACTGATTCTCGGTGATCACAATATCGGGGCGGCTCTGTTTCGCCACAAAGATTTTCTGCTCTGCCATCTCTCGTTGCAGTGTCGTTGCCCGGTCCAAACCAGCTTTAGATGGCGGGAACAGATGCTCAACGTCCCAACCGATGGGGCGGCGATCACGCAAATCCAGATAGCGCACCCCACTGTCGCGCAGAGTTCGCGCCAGGGCGATTCCAGTGCGCCCCAGTCCAACAATGCGGACTCGCAACTGTTCCACCGGGTTCGGCGCCGGACTTCTGAGCAGGTTGTGTTCGCGTAACTGCCTGATTAGCTGGCGGCGCCGGTGTCCCAATTTGGCAATCGAAATTGGTTTCCGACTGTAACTGATGCGCTGCAGCCACTGCTCGTCCTGCAGGGTGGTCCCTGTTAGCAGCACGCTGCGGTCGGGGTGGGTGCCGATTTGCACCATGCCGGGACCCATCTTGATGACGGTCACACCGGACCGAAAAATGACCTCAGACATATTTCGCTCTTCCCTCGAGTTCTGTGCGAGTCAACTTTGGTTCACTCAGGTCATCGTGGACTGTCGAAGGACCTTTCGGGAAGGGAAAAGCCATATGTGGATAACTTTGTTCAGCCCGCGGATGCTTGTAGCGCCAACGAGCTTCTTGTTTGCGCCCTCGCCGAGTTCGGAGCAGATCACTTACCGGGTTGACGGGCCCTGGGGATCGTCCTCGTCGGTGCCATCCGCCTCAGAATTGTCAGCGGGGATATCGGGGGAGTTCAGCTCGGCATCTTCTTGTTCTTGCAGCAACTTCACCCAGGCCAAGTCGACATCGTCGGGACCCGCAGCGCGGGCTTCTCGGCTGTGGAGGAATAATTCGGGTGTGGCCAGTTCATCGGCGGTGGGAACCAAGTCGGGGTGCGACCAGAGCTTATCTCGCGCTTCACTTCCATCGGCCGCTTGAACAGCCTGGAAGATCTGAGCCGCATTACGTGCTTGACGAGGACGCAAATGCAGGCCGACCATTTGGGCAAGGATCTGCTCGCCAGCGGATCCGGAGACGCGTCGACGGCGCAGCATTTCCCGCAGTCGGTCCGCTTGTGGCAAGTACGGCATGACCGCCTGGGCCGTGACGACCTCGATCCACCCTTCGATGAGCGCCAGGAGCACCTCCAAATGCTGCAGGGCCCGGCGCTGATCTTCAGTGGGTTCGGGGCTGAAAACACCCTCGATCACAATTTCGTTCATTGACTCTAGATCTTCGAGACTGAAAGACCGGGCCGCGTCTTCGATGGCGCCCACATTGATCGCGATTTCCGCTGAGTAGCGCTGCACGGATTGCAGCAGTGACGTTTTCAGCCAGGGCACCGAAGCGAAAAGCCGCGCATGGGCCGCTTCGCGAACCGCGAGGAACTGCAGAACTTCGTTGGCCGGAATTTCGAGTCCGTCCGCGAACTGTTCAATATTCGTCAGCACCAGGGATGTCGTTCCCGGTTCCGAAAGGGGAAAACCGGTGTCGCTGATGCTCAGACTCTCCTCGGCGACCGCCCCAAGTGCCTGCCCAATCTGGGAACTGAAGGCCAAACTGGACATGCGGGGAACAGCCTGCGCTAAAGATCCGGCTAGGTGCCGAATCTCTGGGGGAAGGGCGCTGTCTTCGGTTGACTCAGTTTCCGCGGTGAGGGCGTCCGCCAGGGCCCGCGCAACATTGGCCGCCACCGGTTCGCAAATGTTCTTCCAGAACGGCAGCGTGTGCCGCACCCAGTCGACGCGGGTCCATGCTTCGCGGTGCACCTCGGTCGTCACAAAGTCGGTGACCGTATCCAACCACAGGTCGGCTGCCGTCAATGCCCGGCGCACCTGTTCGGCCTGGGTGGTGTTCAGCGTCGGATCTCCGGCCTGGTAGGCCCGTTGCGAGGCGATTTCTTCAACCATCTTCCAGTTGACTGGACCGGGGCTGGACTCAAATAGGTACCGCAGCTGGTTGAAAGAAATTGGTGACTGCCCCCCGGGTCCGACCGCTCCGAGTAGGGAGGACGGATCGATTCCCTGACTGCCCATTTGGCGCACGGCTTCAGCCGCGGCGTCGGGCCCCAAGAAAGCGCTAAGCATTTCTTCCAGGGGGTTATGCTCGGGTTCTTCAGCTGGGTCGCGGCGAGAGTCTTCCATGTACCGAGCCTACCTGGTGGTTCGCCCCGCGGCTTAAAAGTGGGGGAACTTCCCCGCTGATTTCGTTGCCAGCAGATTTGTTTAGCACCCCCGCACGCGGTTTTTTGTGCAGAATAAGAGGGTGAATGAGACTAATGAGGACCGCGAAAAGTCACTAGTTGCCGACAGTGAAAACTCGGCCTCCACCACCGGGGCGCCAACCCCCAACCGTCGACGCGGCCCTCGGCGTGGCTGGACCAGCGCCGCTGTGGCAATACTGATCGGTGTCGCAGTTGGTGCTGCTCTTGCCCTCATCCCGGTGCCCATGGTCGTGTATCGTCCCGGTCCAACATTCGATGTCTTAGGGCAGCAGGACGGCCAGGACATTATTTCAATTCCCGGCCAGCAGTCCTCCGATATTGACGCTGACCGGGGTGAACTACGAATGGTCACCGTCTCGGAGATGGGGGGTCCCGGATATTCCGTCACAACAATGAACCTGATCCAAGCCTGGTTCAACCCCGCGTACTCTGTCTACAGATATTCGGACCTCTACGCCCCCGAAGTCACCGAAGAGGACGTGTCCGCGGCCAATACGGCGCAGATGACGTCCTCGCACAGTACTTCCGCAGTGGCTGCCCTAACCTACCTGGACTACGCGATTCCAACTGTCATCACCATCGAGGGAATTGCCGAGGACGGACCCGCCTGGGGCGAAATCGAAGAGGGCGATGTCCTGCTGAGTTTGCAGGCCCCAAACGGACCGGCTGTCCCCATGGTGCGTCCCGATGCGCCCTTCACGTTCCTGAATGGCATTCCCCCCGGCACCCTCTTGCAGGTTACGGTCATGCGGGACGACGTTGAGGTAACCGTGCCGGTCCGCACCTATTTGCCGGCGGACTCTCCCGAGTCAACCCAGGGGACAAAACTGGGTGTCGTCCTCAGTTTCGATGTAGAAATGCCCCTCGAAATTGACTTCAATTTGGAGCGCATAGGCGGTCCCTCAGCCGGAATGATCTTCGCTTTGGCCATTATCGACGAGCTCCAGGGGGGAAACATGACCGGGGGGAAATCTATCGCGGGAACTGGGACTATCAGTTATGACGGACAGGTGGGCCCCATTGGGGGGATCGTCCAAAAAATGTATGGGGCTGAACGTGACGGCTCCACCTGGTTTTTGGCTCCCACAGGGAACTGCCAGCAGGTAGCGGGGAACATTCCGCGAGGTTTGAATGTTGCTGCCGTCAGTACGCTCACTGAGGCCGTCGAGGCCGTGGAGGCGATCGGTCGCGATCAAACCGCTTACCTGCTGACTTGTGATGCCTACTTGGCAGAACAGTCACCGGTCAATTAGGTTCCGGTGTGCCTCTAACTCTGAGGGCCGGTATCGGCACCGACCTCATCATCGGTGGGGGAGAAGCCAGCCTTTAGCGCCTCGATGAGGCTGGGGACCAGATCGTTTCCGGTCAGCACGTCCTCGTCCTTGTCAAAAGCGCGAGTCCGCAACGCACACCAAGAATCTCCCTCCCGCAATGCCCCAACTGTCAAACGCACATCATTTCGGGCCGGATGGTTGGAAACGTACAGATCAGCTTCTTCCGGATCGGTGGGGACCTCATCCTCAGCGGCGGGGGGAAGAACCACCCGCTCGACGCTCACGGCGGCACCGGCTACAGAGTCGGGCCACGCAATTTGGGGGAGAATCTCTTCCAGCCGGTCATTCCCCAGGGAGTCCTGCAGTATCGCCGAGAGGTGCGTTTCGGTGCCGTCCCACGTTCCCCGGACCTGCTCAGCGACATCTTCGGGCAGGTCAGGGGTCGCTAAGAGATCAACCGTATTCACCAGAGCGTAAAGGGCCGGAGGCTGATCCCAACCCAGCTGGGAAGTCCCCCGCTCAATCTCTGTGACAACGGTTCTGAGGGCGGACGCCATATTTTCGGCTGGCTGTACGGGCCGGGGTTTTTCACTCATAGCTACATACTGCCATGGGACACTTGGCGTTGGTAACAGGCCTGTATAGTTGTGTAGGTACGACCAATGACACGCTACTTCGGACTGGCTGGCCCATGTCAGCTGCAGAGAGTGACTGATCTTGACAGCATTTTTCTCGGGTGCTTTTTCCCCGAAACCAAAGAATTCAGCCAAAGACGGCGACGGTGGCGACGACAACGAGCCGCCAGTCCCGTCAGCCCCTAGTTTCAACTTCAAGCATCCGCTGGTAATCACCGTCGCAGTCATCGTCGCGATCGGTGTTTTCATCTATGTGATGTCACAGGTGTGGACCGAAATTCTGTGGTTCAACCAGCTCGAAGTGAGTCGAGTTTTCTGGACTAAGTGGATCGCCGCGATTCTGCTCGGTCTGGTCGGCTTCCTCGTGACTTTTGCGGCTCTGGCCGCCTGCGTTCAGTGGGCGTACCGTAAGCGTCCGCTGCTGGGGGGACGCGCAGCGAATATGCGCGCCTACCAGCGCGGGGTCGAGCCTTTCCGAAAGCTACTTTTCTGGGGCGGTCCAGCACTATTTGCCCTGATCATGGCCGTGTCATTGGCATCAAACTGGCAACAGGTGCTGATGTGGATCAACCGGGTTCCCTTTGGCGACGTCGATCCGCAATTCGGTCTGGACTTGGGATTCTACATTTTCACCGTCCCGACCTTAGAAATAATCCTCTCTTTCGTCACCAGCGTGACAGTTGTTAGCCTCATCACCGTGATTGCCGTCAACTACCTTTACGGTGGGATCATTTTCAGTCCTCGCCCTTCGGCAACTAAATCCGCCCGCCTCCAGATGGGGCTTTTAGCGGCGCTGCTATCATTGCTTTTCGGGCTGCGCTACTGGCTGAGCATCTACTCAATGCTCTACAAACAAAATGCTGAACCTGTCGATGGGGCGCTCTACCGCGACATCAACGCAGGATTACCCGCCCAAGCAATTTTGGCGGTAGTTTCCGTCCTCGTCGCGTTCCTCTTCCTTTACGCTTCTTTCCGAGGGGCGTGGAGGTTGCCGGCGGCCGGTGTTGCCGTAACCGTCGTCTCGGCGCTGGG
>CAYFQJ010000005.1:21158-23150 GCA_964345205.1 uncultured Actinomyces sp.
CGTTGATTCAGCAGTTCCGTGTGGCACCAAATGCGCGTCAACTGGAGCGACCCTATATTCAACGTAATATCGATGCCACGTTGACGGCCTTCGGCTTGGATGACGTCGAGTACCAAACGTATTCCGCTAAAACTGATGTTTCACCTGGTCAGCTGCGCGATGACTCGGATTCTACTTCGCAAATTCGTCTGCTGGATCCCAATATTGTTTCCCCGACGTTCCGTCAGCTCCAACAGTCACGTCCGTACTACACATTCTCCAGTCAGCTGTCTGTTGACCGCTACACAATTGGTGGGGAACAGCGCGACACAGTTATTGCTGTGCGAGACCTGAACCTGCGCGGTTTGCAGCCGGAGCAACAAACCTGGGTCAATATGCACACCGTCTACACCCACGGTTTCGGTGTTGTCGCCGCTTACGGTAGCACCGTAAACGCCAACGGCACCCCCGCATTCTGGGAACAGTCGATCCCTTCGCAGGGCGAAATGGGCGACTATGAGGAACGGGTGTATTTCTCACCAAACGCTCCCGAGTATTCGATTGTTGGGGCTCCTGAGGGCGCCGCTCCGCAGGAACTTGACTACCCCGATGACAACGCCGACTCCGGACAGGTTCAGTCGACCTTCAAGGGCAACGCCGGCCCCTCTGTCGGGAACGTGTGGAACAAGCTGCTGTACGCCGTGAAGTTCGGCTCCACAGACATTTTCTTCTCGGACCAGACGAACCCTGAGTCACAGATCCTCTACAACCGTGATCCGATTGAGCGAGCCAAACAGGTCGCTCCGTTCTTGACTTTGGAGCAGACCGCCTACCCGGCAGTTGTTTCTATGAATGATTCCGCGGATGAACAGCAGTCACTGGTTTGGATCATTGACGGATACACCACTTCGAACTCGTATCCGTATGCGGAACACGTGTCATGGTTGGAAGCGACCACGGACTCGCGCACCACCGCAACTGGCGATGTAATCCAAGAGGACAGTGTCAACTACATTCGTAACTCGGTGAAGATCGTGGTGAACGCTTATGACGGCTCCGTCACTCTTTACGAGTGGGACAGCGAAGACCCGATTCTTCAGGCCTGGAAGGGCGTCTATCCGGGCCTGATTCAGGACACTTCGGAAATTTCCGGTTCCCTGATGAGCCACCTGCGGTATCCGCAGGACATGTTCAAGGTGCAGCGCTCTTTGCTGACCACCTACCACGTTACCGAAGCCTCCGAGTTCTACACCGGTGGCGACCGCTGGCGACTGTCTGAAGACCCTACCACCGGTGAAGGGGCCTCTCAGGTCGTGCAGGCGCCCTACTACCTGACAATGCAGATGCCGACGCAGGAAGAAGCTACTTTCTCGTTGACGTCGGTTTATGTTCCGGCCGGATCTGGCGATTCGCAGCGTGCCGCGATGGCGGGCTTCCTTGCCGTGGATTCAGAAACGGGTAATACCCCCGGTAAGGTCCGCGAAGATTACGGGAAGCTCCGTCTGATGGCCCTGCCTTCGTCAACAACTGTGCCGGGCCCGGGTCAGGTACAGAACGCATTCAACTCTAACCAGCAGATTGCTCAGGAACTGAACCTGCTGAACCAACAGGGCTCAAATGTCATTCGGGGTAACCTCTTGACATTGCCTGTTGGGGGCGGACTGCTGTACGTCCAACCCGTGTATGTTCAGTCAACTGGTTCAACTGCGTACCCGGTCCTGCGGTACGTCTTGACCTCATTTGGTGATCAGGTTGGTTTCGCTCGGACACTGGAAGACTCCCTGGATCAAACCTTCGGGGGCGACTCTTCAGCTACCGTCACGGACCCCGGTGAGGGGACAATGGATCCAGGGGACGAGGGAGGTCCTGAACTGGACCTCACCACCCAGATGACCAACGCACTAGCGGCAGCCGAGACCGCGATGGTTGCCTCTCAGCAGGCGATGCAGGCGGGGGAGTGGGCCGCCGACGGTCAGGCCCACGATGCTCTGGGTGCTGCGCTGGCACAGGCAG
>CAYFQJ010000006.1:0-21861 GCA_964345205.1 uncultured Actinomyces sp.
CAGCGCCAAGCCAACCAGCGCCAACCCCGCGCCCTCGCCGGCGTTATTCGGCGTGGATGGTCAGCAGTGTTGCTTCGGGGCGGCACGCGAAACGGATCGGCGCCATGGGCGACGTGCCCAGCCCGGCGGAAACGTTTAACCACGAGCCACCTTCGGGGCCCGGTGCGGCCCACCAGTTCAGGCCTCGACCGTAAGCGCGCGGCAGGTCACTGTTCGTCACCACGGTTCCCACACCCGGCAGGCGAACCTGCCCCCCATGGGTGTGGCCCGCGAAAATCAGGTCCGAGCCGACAGCGGCAAAGCGGTCAAGGACTCGGCGGTAGGGCGCGTGAGTCAGGGCCAACCGCACGGTATTGTCGTCCTCCCAAGTGGCGGGGACTTCCGGTGTGCGGTCACGGTGAATGTGGGGGTCATCGACGCCGATCAGCGAAACGGACTGTTCGCGCCCGTCCGCAGGAACCTGCAGCGTCGCACTGCGGTTCGACAGGTCGACCCAGCCGGCGCTCTCCAGGCTCTTCACCAGTTCGAGCCACGGCAGGTCGGGACTCTGGTTCGCGTGTTTCTTCGCGGTCTTCTCGGGACGGTCCGACTGCAGGTAGCTGGTCCAGATCTTGGCTGTCGGCGAGTAATAGTCATTCGAGCCGAGGACGAAAACTCCCGGCAGGTGCCGCAGCGGCTCGTAGGCGGCTAGCGCCAACTCCAAACCGTCGGGGCTCCCCAAGTTGTCGCCCGTGGACACCACCAGGTCGATGTCCTCGATGGCGGACACCCTCTTGATGAAGTCAACAATGAACTTTTGTCCGGGGTACATGTGCAGGTCAGACAGGTGGAGGACGCGCAGAGGACGCATGTCCTTGCGACCAGGAATACCCAAATCGGCACGGCGCAACACGGGTTGGCGACTTTCCCAGTGGGCATAACCGAGGGCGCCCAAGCCGGCGGCCGTGACTGTGGCCGCTGCCAAACCTAAGAGGCGCATACTGCCAACAATCGGAGCTGGAACCAGTGAGGGCAGCTGCCCCAACTGTTGCGGCCCCAACTGGCGGCCGCCCTCGTTCGCGGCACTTCGGCGTCGGCGGCTAACCATTGTTGTCGTGCGAATCGTTGTTGTCCCCACCCTGGTTGTCGCCCTGGCCATTGCCCTGGTTGTCCCCCTGGTTATCGCCCTCGTTGTCGCCCTCACCGTCGGGTTTCTCTGTGGGTTCAGGTCGAGGAATGTCACCAATGAACACGTTGGGGATATCTTGTACGGGCAGGTCAGCGACAGCTTCGTTCATGTAATCAACCCACATGGGGCCAATGAAAGTACCACCGTAAATGTAGTCCCAGTATTTACCGTTGATGACTATGTCCTGGACGGGACGCGACGAGTTGTTGGCAAATCCGGCCCAGGCGGCGGTGGCCAGTTGCGGAACGTACCCGACCATCCACGCGTTCGCGTTATTGTCAGTGGTTCCGGACTTCGCGGCAGCGGGCCGATCCATCCGGTAGTAGTAACTATCGGCAGTCATCCGCATCACTGTCGAAACTTGCTGCGCTATCTTTTGGTCGATCGCCTGGCTACATTTCGGTTCGTAGGTGCGCAGGACCTGACCGTCGCGGTCAGCAACTTCAAGCAGCGCCATCGGTTCACACTTGATGCCGTTGTTGGCGAACGTGGCGTACGAAGTGGCCATCACCAGTGGTGAAACAGAACCGGACCCGCCGATGAGGCCGGAGGGGTTCTCGGGCCCGATGGCCGAACCGTCCTCAGTGACGACACCGACGCGGTTCGCCAGTTCAAAGATCTGGCAGTAGTCAACCTGCGTCGCCATGTTGACGATCGCCTGGTTGATGGACCGTTTCATGGTGTCGATGACGGTGAACTTACCGTCTTTACCGGAGAGATCCCCAACGGGGAAGTTATCTGTCCAGTACGAGCGGCCACCACATTCGAACACTCCGGAACGGTATACGCGGTTCGGGTCGCCAACCATTTCGTGGGCGCTCTTATTTTCCACGAACCACTGCGCCAGGGTGAAGATCTTGAAGGTCGAACCTGGTTGGAAGCCACTGCCGCCACCGTGATCGCTGTAGACGTTGAAGGAAACCTGTGTTGAACGCGGCGCACTTTCGGTGGTCACGCCATAGTCAGTGTTCTGCGCCATCGCCACAATGTGTCCGGTCTGGGGCACCACTGAAACAATCGCGGTATTCAGCCCGGAATCGTCGTAGACGGGAACGGTCGCGGTGACGGCACTGTATGCCTGCTTTTGCATGGTGCGGTCCACAGTTGTGCGCAGGACCAGACCGCCAGTTTGGAGCAGGCTCAGCCGTTCGGCACGGTTCTCACCGAATGTTTCGTCAGCCAGGAAATCTTCGAGGACGTAACTGCAGAAGTACCCTAAGTTATCGGGCGCACCTGAACATCCTTGGGTGCGAACGTCGGGGTTCAGCATGTCTTCGACGCTGATTTCCCGGGCCTCGTTGTATTCGGCGCGGGTAATGTCTTCCTGTTCCAACATTTCCGCCAGCACAATATCGCGGCGTGCCTGCGCGGCTTCTGGGTAGCGCAACGGGTCGTACTGGACTGGAGACTGGACGAGGCCGGCCAGCAGTGCCGCTTCGCCGGCGGTCAGATCGATGGCGCCCTTAGAGAAGTAGGTGCGTGAGGCGGCCTCGACCCCGTAAATTGTGGGTCCGAACGGCGCAACGTTGAGGTATCCGGTGAGGATCTCCTCTTTCGTCATCTTCGCTTCGAGGGCGACGGCGTACCGCGCCTCACGCAGTTTACGTTTTGCGGAATGTTCTTGCGCCTCGTCGATCAGGTCCTGGTCGGCCGCCTGGATTCCCTCTTCAAGCAGCATGTTCTTCACGTACTGCTGGGTGATGGTCGAGCCGCCCTGAGTCGAATTGCCGCCCAAGTTATTGATGAGGGCGCGCATCATGCCTTCGGGGTCGACGCCGTGGTGGTCGTAAAACCGTTTATCTTCAATAGCTATGATCGCGGAGTTCATTATCGGAGCGATTTTATCGGCCGGAACCACGATGCGGCGGGCCGAGAAGAACCGGGCGAATTCTCGTCCGTTGGCGTCTAGCATTCGAGACTCTTCCGAGGGAACAACCAGTTCCAAATCGGCGGGAAGTTCATCAAATGCGGCGGGCACTGCCTTGACGGTCGCGCCGGCTGCGCCCACGAGGGGGACGAACATGCCAGCTACGAGCACGCCGATGAGTACGGACACCAACAGAAACGCGGAAGTTACCTGCGCAAACTGGCCGGCGGTAACTTTGCGGACTGCGTGACGGTTTCTTCTAGAACGAGCCATGTGCCTAGCCTAGCCAGTGAACCTGATAATGTGGTAGGCGGAGAACAGAATGTTATCCATTCACTGTGGCGTGATTGGGTGCATTCGGAGGTTTTATGTCACCACAGTTAGATCCAGATTGGGTATTAAGTGCATCTTGTGCCCTCGATGAAGCGGATTCACTTTTTGTTGCCGGGGCCGCTCAAAAACAGGCGCGTCGACGGTGCTCTGGTTGCCCGGTTCGGCTGGAATGCCTAGCGGATTCCTTACAGTGCACCGCTAACTACGGGATTTGGGGCGGACTGACCGAACGGGAACGGCGCGCCCTCCTACGTCATTTCGGACCGCAAACAAACTGGTACGCGTGGCTCTTGACGTCTTCGCATCCGGTGGCCGTCGACATCAGGTCGACCGCGTCACCCCAGGTTCTAGCGCTGGTGCGTAACTGACCTAAAGGTGACCATGGCCGCAGCGCCGGTTCGTGGCTAGACTGTCCCCATGATTACGACTGGACCCATGACTAAGTGGGAATACGCGACAATACCGTTACTTATTCACGCAACGAAGCAGATCCTCGACCAGTGGGGCGAGGACGGCTGGGAACTGGTGCAGGTCGTCCCCGGTCCCGCCGGCGGCGATAACCTGGTTGCCTACCTGAAACGTCCCAAACTGTAAGCCTGGTTCGAACCAGCACCACAACAAAGAACGGCGACCTCCCCGGCTGGGGGGCGCCGTTTCTCTAGTTGAGAAGGTGTCGCGTTATTGCCTTAGCGGGCGCGGCGCTGCAGACGGTCAACGTCGAGGAGCGTCACGGCGCGACCTTCGAGGCGGATCCAACCACGGGAAACGAAGTCAGCCAGCGACTTATTGACTGTTTCGCGTGAAGCGCCCACCAGCTGGGCCAGTTCTTCCTGGGTGAGGTCGTGAGGCACGTGCACGCCGTCCTCTTTCACTGCGCCGAAACGTTCCGCGAGGTCGACCAGAGACTTGGCGACACGTCCGGGGACGTCCGAGAAGACCAGGTCCGACAGCGATTCGTTGGTCCGACGCAGACGCTGGGCGAGGGCGCGCAGCATGTGCCGACCCATGGTCGGGTTCACGTCGAGCAGTTCCATCAGGTCGTGGTGTTCCAAAACCAGCATCGTCACCGATGACACGGCCGTGGCGGTGGTGGAACGCGGGCCCGGATCAAATAGTGTCAGTTCACCAATGATTTCCCCGGGGCCAAGAATTGCCAAGAGGGATTCACGGCCGTCATTGGAGGCGTGCCCCAGTTTCACTTTGCCCTCAGTGACAATGTAGAGGCGGTCGCCGCGGTCGCCCTCTTCGAAGAGGATTTCGCCGCGACGCAGCGACACGGTGCCGGTGCGGGCAGTCAGAGCCGAGAACTGTTCCGAGTTCAATCCGGCGAAAAGAGGAACTTGGCTGATGAATTGTTCGTCAATGTTCATTTGGTCGAGGTCCGTTTCTGTCAGGTTCGTCCACAATAAGGGTTTAGGTGGTCCGTCTCTCGCTGTGAATCGAACCACCGTACGGAAGTGAGTCTATCGGAATTCAAGCTGATCCCCTAGCGAACTGCGGTCGCAGCGCTAATATCAAAGTATGCTTGCTGATTTTGCGGTCCGCCGCGACCGTGCCGTCCTCGTCGCCGACCGGCTCGAGCAGGTCTACCCCGACGCGACCTGCGACCTCGACTTCACCAACGCTTTCGAGCTTCTGGTCGCGACAGTCCTCTCGGCTCAAACCACCGACGAGCGCGTCAACCAGATCACTCCGGCACTTTTTGAGTCCTACCCGAACGCAGCGGCAATGGCGCTCGCGGACCTTGCCGACCTGGAACACCTGGTGCGCCCCCTGGGCATGTTCCGCCGCCGCGCGCTCGCCCTCCACGGTTTGGCGACGCGCCTCGACACGCAGCTCGACGGCCAAGTCCCCGGTAACCGTGCGGATCTGATGTCCCTGCCAGGGGTGGGACGCAAAACAGCGAACGTCGTCTTAGGTAACTGGTTTGGAGCCGAAGAAATCACCGTCGACACCCACGTGGGAAGGGTGACGCGCCGCCTGGGATTGGTGGACCAAAAGGATCCGTTGAAAGTCGAGGCCGACCTGCGCGAGCTGCTTCCCGACGCCCCCTGGACGAAACTGTGTCACCAGATTATTTGGTTGGGGCGCCGCGTCTGCCACGCTCGTCAACCGGAATGCGCAACATGTCCCCTCGCCGACCTCTGTCCGCAGGACTTTTAGGGGCGAGGGCGCACCGCAGCGCGGTTCCGCAGCAGCGTCCTCGTTCAGCCCCGACTGCTGGGGTTGGCCTGCAACAGTGCGCGAGTCACCTGGTTCGGGGACTCTTCGGCCAGGTACCGACCGGCGTTCACAATCTGTTTGTGGGTCACGCCGCCGCGGGTGTGGCTGGCGTCCTCGGCATAGGCGCTCACCGGGATGAGCGGATCGGCAGCGCCGTGGATAGAGACCACGGGAACACTGATCGGTGTTTCAAAGTCTGCTGCGGCAGTGTGGGCGGCGCTGATTGTGGCGTGCCAGGTGTTGAGGGCGGCCTCAGCGGCGAAGTGGCGCCGCATGGGGGGCGCATAGGTTTCCATCAGCGCTAACTGCTGCTCGTGATGCTCCGGTCCCGACCAGTTCCCCAGGGTGTCCGCAACGCTCTGCCCGGACTGTAGCCTCTGGCGTCGCCGCCAACTGCGAAGGTGCCGGGCCGCCGTGCGGGCCCCCGAATTGACGTGGCCTTCGGGTCGCCAACGGGTCAGCGGGTGAGGCGCGGAAAGGGTCACCAGGTCGGTCAAACCCCACCGTTGCTGATGGGTCAAGAGCCATGCGACCGCGCCGCCCATACCGGCCCCGACAATGGTGTACGTGTCCGCGCCGAGGGTGCGCACGACCGAGGTGACGTCCGTAGCTAACCGCGGCAGGTCGACCTGGCCGGGCTGCAAATCTGAGCCACCGAAACCTCGCAGGTCCATGGCGATCACACTGTGACCGGCCTCAGCGAGGGCGGGAATCTGGTGCCGCCACGCCCACCAGAACTGGGGGAAGTCGTGCAGCAGCACGTAGGTGTGTTCCCCTTCGCCGGCCAGTGCGACGTGGAAAGAGGCACCCCCAGCACTGATATTGCGGTGAGTCCAGGGTCCGGGTTCACGGATGGCTGCGGGCATCTGCGTCAACGGCCTGCTTTCTGGGTCAGTAGGGCGAAACTTGCCGCTCGGTGGCTTTGCGGGCCCAACGTGCTTTGAGGCCGTCGGGGTTCACTGCGGCGACATCAACTCGGAGAGCTTCTTCGGCGCGGCCTTTACGGCGCATCCGCCAAGTCACCCAAGCACCGATCAGCATACCAGCGCCCAACATGGTGAGGATTCCTGTCGCACCGGTGAACTCCAAGTGGAATAGGGCGTTATCGAAGAGGACGCCCCACTCGGAGGTGACCGATTCGAAACCGCGCAGCACCGTGTCAGCAGTCCATTCGGGTGCGGCCAGGAACGGGATTCCGACGACGAGGGTGACGATACCGGTCAGCAGCAAACCTAAACTGCTCAGCGAGGCGAGGATCCCGATGACGAGGACGACGAGGATTCCGCCGCCAAGTTCAGCCAGAGCCGCGGCGTTGATGGTTCCGGTGCTCCACGGGTTGTTGTCGGCGATGAAGAGGCGTGCCCCCGAATCGACCAGCAGGTACCAGGCGAGCGGCGTTAGAAGGAGGGTGCCGATGGCGCTGAGCCAGCGGGCCCCCGCGCGTGAGGGGACTTCGGGTTTGACCGTGGCGCCCTCAAGCAGGTGGTTGTCGAACTCTTCACCGCGGGTGATGGTTTCCGCTGGAGTTTCTGCCACTTCCGGCTCTGTTTCGATGGCGGTGGTGACCAGGGAGCGGCGAATGATCCCAGTATCCGCCAAAGTTTCGGTGGTTTCGGTTTCCTGCACGATGGTTTCTTCGGGCGAGGGCGCGGCCTCACGAGCTTTTGAGCGGCTGCCAAGGACGTCCTGAGCTGCGACGGGCACGTTGGTTCGGCCGGGCGCGGTGAAAGCCGTGTCTAAAACATCGGTCGCTTCGGTGAGGTCTTCGGCGTTGGAGTATTCGACTCGTTCCGCGATTGTTTCCGGAACCGTGGGGTCGACCTCGGCGGGGGTGGCTCCCGATTCGTTCAGGTAGTCAGATTCGTTGAACTCGCTGACTTTGTACTTAGTTGGCGGGATTTCGTCGGGAATCTCATCCGCTACGGCGTCCCAGTCCACGGCCGCTGATTCGGCGACCTCAACGGTTGTAAAAGGTGATTGAGGTGCAGGTGGCGCCGTTTCCGGTTGAGTTTCCACAACTGTTTCCACAGCTGTGGTTGCACCGTTGTCGGTAAGGTCGTTTCCTAAGTCGTGCCTGTTGAACTGCAGGCCCCCGACAATGTCATCCGCGGTGACCGCAGCTGTTTCCTCTAAAGTGACGTCCTCGCCCGTCAGAACACCGTCAAAGTTGTCATCAGGAGTTCCCTGGGGGTTCTCGGAATCGCGTGATTGCATGGTGGCACCTCTCCTTTCACAGACAACCTAACCCCACACGTGCCGAAATGTGGGAGGTGAGGCGGCCCGTCGCAGCCAGTACACTGAATTCAGAGTTTATGGGGAGGTCCGAGTGGAAGGCAGAGCGGAAACCGGCGTGGAAAACGAAGTGCATGCGGCATGTGCCCAGTTGCGTTTTGCCGAGGGGTTGCGTCGGCGCTCCGCTGAGGCCCGTGCTGAGGCCGCGGTGCGTGAAGCGACCTCATTGGCGCTGCTTGAGGGCGCTCGAGTGGCTCCGGCCCGGCTGCGAGACATCGTCATGGGTAACGAGGACGCACCGCAGGTGGTTGCCCCCGACGAGGCCGTCGCCCTCGGCGCCTGGCGTGCCACGTGGTCACTGCTCGACTCTCTCCCCGCTCTGAATCAGCCTGCCGTGGCCGTTTCTGGGGGAGGGCGGCGGCGCAGAAGCTCGGTTCCGCTCCCGGCGCGACTTGCCGGTTGGCATCGCGACCTCACCGCCAATATGGTCGGCGTTGGGGCCGCAGAAATCGACAGTGTCGCCATTGCGCGTGACCCGGAACGGTGGACCAGCCTGCTGCGTTTCCTTGAAACTGATGACGGTTCGGCGCTGCGTTTGGCGGCTCGCGGCTGGGCTCTGCTCGACATTGAACGCCCCTTCGAAACCGGTGGGCGTCCCCTCGGGCCGCTTTACGCGAAGTGGCTCCTGGCGACTTCTGGGGTTGAACCCACAGGGGTGGCGGTTATTTCCGTTTTGGCCAGCGAGGGGCCGCAGTATGCCGTCGCCTTGGAGGCAGTCAAAGAGGGGCACTGGCACCCCTGGTACGACTTCGTGGGGCAGGCAATTATTCGCGGCTGCGAAGTGGGGCAGCGAATTGTGCGGCAGGTTCAGGCGGCGACGCTGGGCTGAGAGTTGGGGCGTGATACTTGGGCCTTACAGTTGGGGCCTGATAGGAATCCCCAGTTCGTGATCTCCCGGTTCTCCACAGGCAATTCTTGGGGTCGAGGGCGGCCGGCTCCCGTCCCGCTACTTTCGAGGAATGACCTCACTCAGTTTCGACCCGGTTCCGGTCGTCGCCCACAGTCTGCTGAACGCTGACCTGCGCGAATGCGCGGAACAGATCGCACACATAACCGGTGTGACGCTGACTCATGAACAGCGGATCCCCAACGGTTCGCCAGTGTCCCTCCTGCTGCTCGAAGCCGAACAGCTACTCGGCGCTAGCCCCGCTTTCCCCTATCTCACCGTGGGTTTGCCGGGCGCCTCCGCCGACCTTCAGTTGCCAACTCAAGCGCACCTTCTGGCACAGATCTTTGCCGACCTCGCGGGGGTCACCACCCAAAACATGGCCGCCGAGGTAACGGTTTTCGCCGGCTGGCAAGGCGGAGTTGGCACCTCAACTCTGGCCCACGGTTACGCCACCACAGCGAATGCGACCCTCCTGGACGCCTCGGCGCACCCGCCGGTCCCGCCCTCGATACGCAGCGAAATGCACTGGCAAAACGTCGACCCGAACGACCCGCCGCTGCCGGGACCTCTACGGGCCGCCCTCCCCGCGGTGAATGGGGTTCCGACACTTTTCGGCCTGCCAAACGACCCGGTGTGGCCGACCGACCCTCGCCTCTTCGCGGTCACCTCCCGACTGAGCGGTGCCGTCGTCATTGACGGTGGCGTGTGGACTCCCGCGATTGAAGCGGCCCTGCTGAACCTGTGGGGAGCGAGACACCCGACGCGCCTGCTGCTGGTGGGAAACGCCGACCCGGATTCGGCCCTGCGTTTAGCGTCGGTCTTGACCGCGACGCACCGCAGCTACTTCCCGCAGATGCTCCTGAGCGGCCAGCGCCCCACCGTTCACCTGCACCGAGTGGCCGAAAGGTGGGGCCTGCCGCTGCGGACGATGCGCCGGTCGGCCTCGGATCCGCTCAGTTCCCGGCGCAGTGCGCAACGCTGGGAACAGCTCGTTCAGGAGGTGTGGGGTGGCAGCAAGCACTACAGCGTGGCGTGACCTGACCCGGCGGTTAGTTGCCGGGGGTACCTCGGCCGCGCATGCCATCACCACCCACGCTCCGCCCGCCGACGGCCCCCAAGCGCGAGCCGCCGAATGGCAACAGTGGCTGGCACAGCAGTGGGGAATGGGGCCCGAACTGTGGAACCTCTTGCAGGACCCCGAGGTGACGGACGTCTTCATCAACGGCACCGAAGTTTGGGTTGATCGCGGTTCGGGCTGTGAACGTTTCGGTTGGGCGCCCGGCACCAATGAGGAATGTCGCGCCCTGGCGGTTCGCATGGCGGCCAGTGCGGGTCGCCGCCTAGATGACGGCAGTCCGATGGTTGATGGTTTCCTCGGCGACACTGTGCGTTTACACGCCGTCATCCCACCCCTTTCGGGGGCCGAACCAGCACTGTCGTTGCGAGTTTTCCGGCCCCGCGGCTTCACCCTTAACGACCTGGTCGCTGGCGGACTCATTGATGATGGCGGCGCACAAATGCTGGATGCCCTCGTGCAGCGGCGCGCTTCGCTTCTGATCAGTGGGCCCACGGGTGTCGGTAAAACAACGTTGCTTTCCGCGTTGCTTTCGCAGGTTCCCCACAGTCAGCGGCTCATCTGTATCGAGGAGGTTTCTGAGTTGCGGCCGCAGCATCCGCACGTCGTTCACCTGCAAGAACGCATTGCTAACGTTGAGGCACAGGGCGAGGTCGGCCTGGCGGACCTGGTGCGCTCGGCCCTGCGGATGCGTCCGGACCGCCTGATCTTGGGGGAATGTCGGGGCGCGGAAGTGCGGGAAGTGATGACGGCGCTGAACACCGGACACGCGGGTGGTTTCGCCACGGTCCACGCCAACTCGGCCACCGATATCCCGGCTCGCCTGGTCGCGCTGAGTGCATTAGCTGGACTGGATTCCGAGGCCGTGGCGTCTTTGGCGAGCCCCGCTTTTGACGTCGTGATCCAACTGGGTCGCAGCCGTTCGGGGCATCGAGTCATTTCGGAGTTCGGGGTCCTCCAAACCGATCACGGTCGTCTGCACTGCGGTTCTGTCGCGACCCGCCAAGAATGTGCCGAAGGGAACCTGATTGGCTGGTCACCGGGGGAATCGTGGGGGTCGTTACCGGAAGCCCCTGCGTTCTTGGCTACTGTATGAACTGGGTAAATCTGCTGTTCAGCCTGTCGACGATACTGGTGTTGTCGTTGACGTTTGGCGCCTGGGTCGCCCTCGAGCGACGCTGGTTGCAGTTCAATGCAGAACTAGAGAACTTGGAGTTCACTGAGGTTTCCAATCCTGAGGATGGGGCGCCCACCACTGCGGGCCTTGCGAACTCCTCGAAGTCCATCTGGCGCTCGTTGCGCGACTGGTTGCACCCCGAAAATTGGTCGCCCGAAGAGCTGAACGAAATGGTCCTCGAAGTTTGCGGACAGCTGCGTTCCGGTACCCCGGTGAGCACCGCCTGGGAACGAACCTGGGGCCGACGTTCGGACGGAAGTTTTGGCGGCGTCACCGAAGGCAACGAACCCCAGTTCCTGCTTGACCTCCTCGCGCCGGCCTCCCCTGGCGGAACACCACTGCGCTCTTGGAGAGTCGAAAACTCGCCCCAAGTTTTACGTGTCGCCGAAGCCGTCACGCTGGCGAGTCGCTTCTCGCAACGCACCGGCGCGCCCCTCGCCACCGTTTTGGAGCGGGTCGTCGCGGGCGTCACCGCGGAAACCGAAGGGCGCGAACAGCAGCGCGAAGCCTTCGCTGGTCCACGGCTGTCGGCGCTGGTCCTCACTGTGCTGCCGGTGGTCGGCCTGTTCCTGGGCGAACTTGTGGGCGTCGGGTCTTTCCGGTGGCTCCTTGGCGGCGGCCTCGGTTCGCTGGCAACCGTTGTGGGCGGGGCCCTCCTCGCCACGGGATGGTGGGTGAGCCGCCGGCTGATTATTCGTGCCGAAGTTTCGACGGAGTTGCCGTTAGAGGCCGCCTTGAACTGCGATTTGGTCGGCGCCGCCTTGAAGTCAGGCGCATCGATTCCGGGTGCTCTGCGTTCCTTGGGTGAAGCTTCCGGTGATTCAGTCTGGTCCCGAGTCGGAGCGGAACTGGTTTTAGGCGCCCCCTGGGCTAAGGCGTGGGATCCGTTGCCCACCGGCGGTGACCTGCTTTGTGTGGCTCTGCGCAGCGGTTGGGAGGACGGTGTTCCTCCGTTGCTGCTCTTAGAGCACGTCGCGGTTCGTGCGCGAGACTCCCAGGCCGCCACGGCTCGTTTGGTCGCCGCCAAACTGGCGGTCAAACTGGTGTTACCGCTGGGTCTGTTCCTCTTGCCGGCGTTCGTCCTCTTGGGGATTCTCCCTGTCGCCGTGACGCTTCTTTCCGGTCAGCTCCCCGGTTTGGGGGTAGGTTTCTAGCGCGCCGGGAGGATCGCTACGCCGGGCCCAACGCATTGGTCGGGGCTACCCCTCGGGGTCCAAATCCTCGGGGATATTGGGGACGCCATCCATCGCTTTCGCCAGGTATCGCCGGGCCGCGGCAGTACGCGCTTTGAGGCCGAAGGTTTGCAGAACTTGCTGTTCGAGGCTCACCCTGTCGATCTCAGGTTCGTCCTCGACAATGAACTTGGCGGCGTTCCTAACTTCGACCGGACTGATTTCGGGGAGCACGCGCGCCTTCTCGGCTTGGTCATTCTGGGGCCGGAATCCCTCCCAAGTTTCGCGGTCGATATGTCGGGGCCAAACAAATTTATCGTCGTCCACGAGCAGTCCCGTGCCAATGACCTGCCGGTGTAAAGAAGAATGGCGCGGACCCCTGGCGGAAGACATGCCGAACTGCCTGGCGGTGAGTCGGATGAGGCGCTCCAGGAGGATGGGGCCTTCCACGTTGACGATCTCTTCGATCACTGTGCGCACCAGTGTTGCGGAGCTGGGACGACGCAAGGAGTTCAAGTGTTCACGGTCTTCCACTGCCGTGATTTGCCACTCTTCAAACACGGGACGCGTGTTCCCGGCAAGCGTCTGCGGAACGTTGGGATCCAAAGTTCCCCGCAGAACATTTTCAGGCGGCGCGACCGGCGGCCCCTCTTCTGCTTCCGCGTCGTCTTCAATCAGCTGCAGAGTCTCGGCATCATTGGGTGCCACCGCCGAGGAGAAGTCGTCAAAGACCCGGGGCGGACTCCACGCCCAAGCGGGCGCTGCGGGTGTTTCCGTCACAGGTTCGTCCTCAGGGACGTCGGCAGCTTCGGCCTCGGGAATTGCTTCGGGCTCGGGTTCGACCTCGGGCGCCGCCACTGGACTTTCCTCCGAACTGTCCACGATCGCCTCCGCCAGGCTTTCCTCGGACTCCTCGTCGGGGTATGAAATCGGGTCGTCGTCCTCCAGCAGCACGCTCTCGTCAGCCGGTATTGAGGGCGCAGGCAGGTGCGGCGAGTGTCGGTATGGGGGGAGAGAATCCCTGGCTTCTTTAGCTACTTCGGCGCCGTCATTGTCGTCCAGGGCGAGGAGCAGCATGTACACGTCGTCGTAGGCGCGCTCGGCGTCTCTGCTTTCGAAATTGTCGTTATGGGCCCAACGGTTACGCAGAATTCTGAGGCTCTGCGCCCGCGTCGATACCTCCCGATTCTGGTCCCGTTCGAACGGGTGCCCTAGGTTCCCGAGCCTTTCCGTGAGCATCCGCAGCTGCGCCGCCGGGTCTGTCTCCGAATAGTCGGCGGGGATACGCCCTCGCTGGTGGTCCAGTTCTTTCAGGAGGGCCACCCAGCTAAGACCTTGCAGGTGAGCGTTCAGCCCATCCTGCAAAATCGGGTTCAAACGCTGTGCCATCAGGAGCAATGCGTTATCGATATGGTCGCGAACACTGCGCGTGGCGGCGAGTTTATCGGTCAGTGCAACCAGCTGCGGGGTATTGTCTGTCGCCACAGTCTCGGCTGACCCGACGGAGCCGGTGGCCTCCCGGAGTTGGTTTTGCAGTTCGGAGTTCATCCGTTCGAGTTCCGCAATGGTTTTGACGTGTGCGTCCCGGCTGACACCGACCTCCTCCAGTTGTTCTTTGAGGTCGGAAATCTCGACCCGCAGTTCGTTCCGGGTGTTCTCGGTATTCGTGAGGAACTGTTCTTGAACCTCAAGAGCATGGCGGTCTTTATTGATCTGACGGTCCAGATCCATCAGGTGCGCATCAACGTTTTCTTCGCTGATCTCTTGGGGGTTCTTGCCGAGCCAGTGCGCGAGCAATCTGCGGAAACTGTCCCAGAAAGAATCGTCCGAACTGTCAGTACGCCCGTGATGTTCGCGTCGAGTGGGGAGCTGATGTGCGCGGGGATCTTCTGCAGTTTCTAAGGTCGAGGGCGCATCGGGAGTTTCACCGGCAGGGTCGGCAGCAATAGTTGTCGCGGCCAATTCCGATTCGCGTGTTTCGGCCTCTTCCAGTGCCTGAACTTCCCGTTCCAGCTGTCCTCGCCTCTCGCGCTGGTCAAGCACTTCGATTCGTCGCCGCAAACGGGCCGGAAGGGAAACGTCAAGCAGGAGCCGGCGCGGTTGGGCAGCGATCTCGGTGCGGCCCTGCTCTGTGGGTTGGCCTTCCGCGTCGAGCATCCCGGTGATTTGTTCCGGCGTCCACAGTGGGTGTCGCCGCTGAACGGGCTGCTCAAAATTCACTTTGGGGGCGATCATCCGCAAGTGTCCGGCCTCCACTTGCAGTTCTGCGGGCAACTGCGAGTTCAACGTGTCGACGGCCTCGCTGGTCACCACGTAGGTGGCGGCAGTCCCAGCTGCGTCCTCAGTCAAGCCACCAATGATTTCACGCCAGCGGCTATCGACCTTGTGATCCAGGGAGGACGCAACGAACAGCGAAACTTGGCGTTCTTCGTCGCGGATAGCGGTGATCAGCTGGTCAACATCATCGAGTCGGATGATGTGGGGGCTTTCGAGAAGCGGTGTTGTGCCGTTGAAAACTTCTTTCTGACCCAAAATGGAGTGGACCAGTCGGGGCGGTTTGAAGTTCGACAGCGTCTCTTGGTCTGGGACCTGTGTGCGTCCGGCCTCGATCAAGATTGCGACGGCGCGTTTCTTATGGGGCGCGCTAACGGCAGACACGGTTACCTGGTAGGTTCCGTCGTCCGCGGCGTCGGTCGTACGGTAGCGCAACATTACTCGGTCGCTGGGGTCGGTCTCATTGGGGGTAAATTCGATTCGAGTGCCACTGGGGAGCTGGTGGGACTGCCGACCATTCCACTGATCGAGGTCGGTGCGATCAATTCCGTCTTTGCGGTTTTTCAGCCAATGATGCACTAGGTTTTCGGTAACTTCGTCAACTGTTTCGTTTTTTTCCAAGTTGAACCAGAACGTGCTGCGGTAGCCGATTGTAAAGTCGGCTAGATCGCGGATATCCGCCATTTATTTTCCTCCACTGGTGCCCCGATGCAGTCCCCTGGCTAAAGCGTTGCACGTCAATGGGAACGCCCCTGTTGTCACGAGTGTATCTGTCGGTACCGACAGGACACTAAACGTGCAGATCAGCCCCGGTTAGGCCCCGTAAATATAGGGCTAGGAAAAATGATTGCCCCGTGGGTTCGGTTCGCGAAATTTCGATCCGAACCCACGGGGCAGTCAGGTTCAATCTTCAGTTATGAAATGCCGGGAACTTAGTTCTTTTCGGCTTTCTTCACCACGTCGGCGAGTGCCTTGGCGACACGTTCCGCGTCTGCTTCGACCTTCTTGCCCAGGTACTCTTCGTCCAGTCCGAGCTTGTCGAGGCCCTTCAGCACGTGAGCGGCTGCGGCTTTCGCGTCACGCTCCAGGTGTTTCACGACGCGCTTGATGGCCTTCTCGATGTGCTTCTCGGCGTCGACCTCAACCTTGACGGCGTGTTCAGCCGCGCGGTTCAGGGTCTTCTCGTCGTCACCCTTGGCCTGTTTCTTGGCGAGCTCATCGTAGGCACGTTCGACACGCTTGATTTCATGCTCAACAACCTTCTTCAGGTATTCAACGTGGTGGTAGGCGAACGCAGCGTCGCGCTCGACTTCATGTTCGACACGCTTGATTTCGCGCGCTTCCTTCTTGTCGGAAGCTTCGATCTGCTTCTCTAGACGAGCGACCTCGTCCTCATAAACCTTCGCAGCATGCTTTTCTGCGTCGGCGACTTTCTTTTCCCATTCAACGATCTTGTCGGTCATCAGGACCATCTACTTTCTGTCATCTCGGCTATCAAAGACTTGAAGCTTGTGGAAGTCACAAGTTAGTGCGGTTCTCCGTGAGGAGGTAGTGTGACCGCCCTAACTCAAGTGTGGCCCACCGTAGAGAAATTTGCCTGTTGAAACAGAAATTTCGCTCTAGGTGGAGCCAGATTGAAACCGGTTTGGGCCAACAATGGGAAAGTGTTGAAGGGGCGATGGGGGAGGCGAGCGGTAGTGACCAAAACAACAGTCGGACCGTTAGGATGATTTCCGTGCCTCTGCTGTTGTTTCGAGTCAGCGACGGCTTCTTTGCTCACGCGTAGGCGAGGTGCGGCCATGAGAAGTGAACTGTTCAATCAAGGAGGTTCCCAATGTCAGAAACTTGGCTTCCGACACTGATCACTGACACGTCTGAAGAAGGTTTCCAGTTGGCGGTGAAACTGTCCCGTATGGGGTGAAAACCACCCAGCCGAACACGGAAGTCTTACATCGACGGCGACCCGAATACGCGGAGAATGCCGATAGTTTGACTGCCGCATCGCAGGTAGTAGCGCTAAATTTCCAGGCAGTCGCCGCCGCCAATAATTACTGGCACTAAGAGAATCTCACGTGTTTGAGCCTCCAAAACCAGACGGTCTTGGAGGCTCAAGTATTTTCACGGTTTCATCCACAGACAGCCAAACGACTGTTCTCAACCGAACTTGCGTGGAGGCCGAGCACCGACTGGTGCCGATCGGAAAGAGTAGTTGGCAGTTGCAGCCGCAACTCTGAAGCTGTCCGAGCTGACGTGGAATCGTCAGGAAGTGGGGAAATCATGCCAACAATCAAAACCGCAGTCATTCGACGCAAACCTAACTGGTGGGAACGGCGGTGGCTGCGCAAAGGGTCCGTATCGGTTCCACCCGCCGAAACCGGCGGGGAGGGCGCGGCAAATCATCGTGACTGGGAGGAGGGGTCGACGACCGTCGAGTACGCCATCGGAGCGGTTGCTGCTGCCGGTTTCGCGGGGCTTCTGGTCGCAATCTTGCGGTCTGGCGGTGTCAGTAACCTGATCACATCAATTATTGAGTCCGCCCTGTCGCTGTGAAACTTTCACGCAGAGAGCCTCGCGGGCAGCGATCAGAACAGTGGGAGTCGGGCATGGTCACCGTCGAAACTGCTATTTCGTTGGTGGCGGTCATGCTCATTCTCATCACTGTTGTCGGCGCTTTAGGCGCGGTTCGTGCTCAGACGATCCTCTGTCAAGGGGCTCGCGAAGCCGCCCGAGCGCACTCTGTTGGTGAGGACGCCGCAGCTACCGCCACCCGGGTTGTTCCGGGCTCGGCGGTAGCCGTGAGCGTCGAGAGCGAGAATGTCACCGCCACCGTGCGACGCACGATCACCCATGTGGGTTCCTGGTCGTGGAACCTGGAATGTGCGGCGACGACCCGCCTCGAGAGTGCACGGCCCGGATGAGGACGACCGACACGCCTGCGAGTCCTGCCGAGACTGTTCGAGAGTTCGAAGAGGGGAGCGGCACCGTTTTGGGAATCGGCATTATCAGTGCGATGCTGCTGCTCTTCCTTTTGGCCGTTGGTTTTGCGAACGTTCATTTGGGTCAGGTCCGTGCGCAAACCGCAGCGGATCTGGCGGCCCTGTCCGGGGCGTCCAGTTCGCCCTCTGCCTTGCAACTGGGACAGGAATCGTCTCCCTGTGCGGTCGCCGCGACGATTAGCGAACTGAACGGCGCAACCCTCGAAAGCTGTTGGGCAGAGGGAGGTGACCTGTTAGTGCAGGTACGATACCCGGTGGCAGTTCTGGTGCGTTGGGAAATTCATGTTCCCGGCCGGGCTCGTGCCGGACCGCAGAACTGGGTGGGGTGAGTGTTCTGGCGCCTGGGGAAAGCAAAACCGCTGTGGGTACTTAATGTACGCACAGAGACCGTCCCTCTCTGGTGCCGATGTTCGGCGCGGCAAATCGATGTCGAGTCTCCGGCACTGTGGGAACGGCAAGCTGTCAGGGAAGCGCTATCGGATTATTGGGGGTACACGACATGAACTACGCCGAGGCTGTAGAGATCGCAGTATCTACAGATTCGACGTTAGTTCCTCCCGACGTGGTTGCCACCGACTTCCGGATCGACTGGGACTACGCTCCGCACGTGCCGGCGTCACGCCACGTAGACGGTGGCGGCACCATTTTCGTCAACAAAAAGACCCAAGAAGTGTGGGGTACTGACGCACCTTATTATTACCCGGATAGAATAGAGGCCATGACGCCCGTCGGGTCCGGAAGGGTAAGGCTGTGCGTGTTCAGAATTCGGCGCTTTCTTCAACGACGTTGGGATAATCTCCAACAGTGGGTGCGTTCCAGATGCGCTCCATAGCTGCCGGGTTTGACGGCCACGATCCCACTGAACCCGTAGCCTTGAATACTATGACAACCCCACCTATCGGTGCGAGTACGGGTTTTTGTAAGTGACGCTCGGCAGCCAGGCATCGCCTAAATCGCGACCGTAGGCTGTGTTTATGTTTGTGAGCCCGACTGCTCGCTTGGGAGCCACAGGGTTCCCTCCTTGTCGACATCGGCTACGCAACGCCCCTGCGGGTGTGGGGAAAAGGCGGCACGCAAGAAGAAGTTGATGCGAAAACTGGAAACACCCCCGCTGGCGCGGGGAAAAGTTGATGTAATCGGCCCACACTGCGTCTTGGTTGGAAACACCCCCGCTGGCGCGGGGAAAAGCCACAGGTTCTTAGTCCGTTTGAACACCCGCTGGAAACACCCCGCTGGCGCGGGGAAAAGACTTCGCGACCTGCGGTGTTAGCTAAAGTTGCCTCCGGTTTCTGCAACCTGTTCGTGTAACACGAATGTCACTCCGCTCAAATCAGCTAACATCAGATCGGCCTGATATTGCCCGATCGCGTACTTAACACTAAACCCCATATTGTGTTTCTCCACGCCGGTTATCTCACCCCACGGTTACGGGTACACCATTGGTGGTATGGCCGGCGTCTTCGTCGTGCGCCTGAGCATTCCGGTTGGCCCCAACCAGCCAAACTGGCACCAACGGTCGCAGCAGCACAAGCGTCGAACTTAACTGCTGTGTTCCAAAAGCAGTTCCAGAACCGCCAGCGCCCCCGACTTCGATAGCGGGTGGTTGCGGTTGCCGCACTTCGGCGATTGGATACAGCTCGGGCAGCCGTCCTCGCACGGGCAATCCCGCACCATTTCATAGGTGACCTGCACCCACTGCTGGCGGTTCAGGAAACCGTGATGCGAGTAGCCGGCACCCCCGGCGTAAGCATCGTGAACGAAAACGGTCGGTAGGTGAGTTTGGGTGTGCTCCGCGATTGATAGGCCACCCAGATCCCAACGGTCACAACTGGCCAGCAGCGGCAGCATGGCGATGAGGGCGTGCTCGGCGGCGTGCAGCGCCCCCGGAAGTTCTTCAGTTTCAATCCCCGCGACGGTGACGGCACCGGGATGCAGGGTGAACCACGTGCTCATTGTCGGTAAGAAACGTTCCGGCATGTTCAGTTCGTGGTTAGAAATGAACTCTAAACCGGGCAGCCGCAACAGGTCGTAATCGGTGACGCGCTCGCCAACTTTGGTGGGACCGTAAGTCCAGGTCACCAGCCCCTCGGGGTCCTCCCACTGTTCGGTTTCCCCCAGAATCAGGGTCGACGTGTGCGTCCCCGTCGCTGTCCGCAGCGGGGTGGCTACCGGTTCGACCACCGCGATGCGCTGTGTGGACCCAGTGGTGACGGGCGACAGTTCCAAAACGTGGTAGGTGCGGCCCTGGTGCAGGTAAACCGCGTCGGGGAAAACCTCCGCCTCCGCCCGAGCATTCGCAATAGTCCCGATGACCTGGCCCGTCGACTTGTCGATGATTTGGACGTCACCGCCCTCGCCACGCAGATCCGTCAGATCCGAGGGACGGTCCGGACGAGCAAAGTTCCAGAACCAGCGGTCCCCACGTCGGCGCAGCAGCCCATCGGCCGCCAGCGAGTCAAGCAGGCGGTCATCGGTGAGGCCGAAAGCGGCGAAGTCATCGAGGCTCAGCGGAACTTCGGCAGCGGCGGCCGCCAGGTGCGGTGCCAGGACCCACGGGTTCGCGGGGTCGAGGACGTTGGCTTCGGCGGCGGCCAGGAGCTGTTCGGGATGTTCCACCAGGTACTGATCGAGGGGGTTATCGGCCGCCACAAAGACGCTGATGCCGTCGTCGCCGGCGCGTCCGGCCCGCCCAATTTGCTGCCACAAACTGGCGCGCGTCCCCGGCCAACCGGCGGTGATGGTGGCATCCAACCCGGCAATGTCGATCCCGAGTTCCAGGGCGTTCGTTGTCGATAGTGCTCGCAGGGTGCCGTCGCGTAGGTCCGCTTCCAGTTCGCGGCGTTCTTCGGGCAGGTAACCTCCTCGGTAGGCGCGGGCCGAGGCTCCCATCCACCCCCAGCGTCCCAGGCGTTCCTGCACTTGACTCGCGACTGTTTCCGCGGCCCGTCGGGACCGCACAAAAGTCAGTAGCCGTGCCCCGGAGTCAACAAACTTGGCAGCCAAATCGGCGGCCTCAGTATTGGCGGAAATACGCAAAGGTGGGGTGGTGAGGCGCGGCAGGTCACCGGCGTCGGCCAGTTCAGTTTCGGTGGTCAGCGGTAACGCATCGGGGTTGTCACGCAGTCCGGGCTGCCATAGGGCCAAAACTTTTTCCCCCTGAGGGGAGCCGTCATCTGTGAGGGCGCGGGCCCGGTCGCGTCCAGTGATCGCGTGGGCGACCTCGCGCGGGTTCGCTATCGTGGCAGAAAGCATGATGACCTGTGGGTTCGCTCCCCAGTGGCGGGCTATCCGCAGCAGGCGCCGCAGCACCATTCCCACGTGGGACCCGGTCAAACCTCGCCAGTAGTGCAACTCATCAACAATTATGTACTGCAAACCGGCGAGGAACCGCGACCAGTGTTCATGTCCGGGAAGGAGCACGTGGTGCAGGTAGTCCGGGTTCGACAGGACCACGTCGGCGTGGGCTCGCGACCAAGTTTTCGCTTCGCGGGGGGTGTCGCCATCGGCCGAACCGATCCGCACCGGGAAATCTAGCTGGTCGGTGAGCCGGTTCAAATGTTCAACCTGGTCTGCTGTCAACGCTTTCGTTGGTGCCAGGTAGAGCGCTGTGGGCCGGTTCCGAATTTCCGAGAGGCGTTCCGCGTCCCGATGGGCGGAAAGTTCCGAGAGGATCGGCGCCCACGCCACCAAAGATTTCCCGGATCCGGTTCCGGTTGCTAAAACCAGGTCGTGTCCGTCCTCCAAAGTTTGTAGCCCTTCCGCCTGGTGCGACCACAACTCCTGCACCCCTAACTGGCGGTAAGCGCTGATGATCGAGGGCGCAATATTCGTGGGCCACGCGGCCGTTTGCGCCTGGCGCGCGGGGATGCGTTCCAAATGGACCAGGCGACCGTCGGCGCCCTCGGAAACCAGTTGCTCTAAGAGGCGTTCCGGCAGGGGACGTGTTCCGTCACTGAAAGTGGGGTCGACGGGACTGTCACTCATCGGACTGGGGGCAGCGGTCCAGAAGTTTCCGCGTGGCCTGCTTCAAATAGGCGATGGCGTCGGCGCCGGTGCTGATCCCGACTTTCAACGTGTTTGCCAGCTGCCGTCCCGAAAGTCCCAAATTGCCGTCGACCAGGTAGTCCGCGACCAGTTGCGCTGTGTGCGCGGAGGTTTCGACCGCATAAACGGTGGGGAAGTAGCGTTCCCGGTTCCAGGTGTCTGTCGCCGCAAAGAGCGGCTCAGCTGCCTCGGGGTAGGGAACCCCGGTGTCCCAAGCCGTGCGGACCGAAAGGTAGGTTGCGCCTCGGCCCAAATGGATGAGGAACGGCCGGCCCTCACCGTGGACCGAAAGCGTCGAGTGGGGATTCACAACGCGCGGTTGGTGCGACTGCGCAACGAGGGTCTCATAAA
>CAYFQJ010000007.1:0-20109 GCA_964345205.1 uncultured Actinomyces sp.
GTCCAGAATCGTCACCCGGTTGAACCGGCTTGCCAGCGGCAAGAACAGCTCCCGCCAAACTTTTTCGCGCGGCGTATTCACCGCGTAGTGCTGCGTGTCCACCAGTCGCGAAAACCGTTGAATCGTCCCGGTCAGTGGCAGCGTCTCCCCCACTGAAGCTTCGAGGGTCGGGGCCAACTGGGTTACGCCCTCAGTACTTTCGGGGTCAAGCCTCCTGAAAGTTTCATGCGGCAGCACCACGACCAGCGGTTCGTCCTCGTGCAGAACTCCCAAGTCGCTGGCGCTATTTACCCCATGAAGGGAACCTTCCAAGGCCGGGGAGGCCGCTTCCAGACGGTTCTCTTTGCGCAGCTGAACGATGAGTGCGGCTAGCCGTTTCCTTTCATCAACCGTTAGCTGAGCGTCTTTGGTGAGCGTTACGAAACGGTCAAGTTCCTCCGCCGAGGTGATGAGGAGCGTCCCATGCGCGCGGAACGTACGAATCAGCGCGTCCCACAGAGTGCGGGAGGCGAAAGAATCGCTGGCGTTGGCACTGATGTCCACCAGCGCTTCAGGGGACAACCCGATCCGAGTCAGCATCACATTTCTCCGAAGAGTTCGTCGAACTGCTCCTCGAAGAACCCGTGTGGCCACTCGTCCAGAAACTCTCCGTGCTCGGAAAGTCGCAGATGCCTGACCATTCCCTGGCCCTCTGTGTCCTGGTCGACGTAGAGAATCGCGACGTCGTCGGCATCGATGACCCCCTCCCGCACGCGCCGTTGCAGGCGTAACACCAGGTTTTCGCTGTGAGTTTCCGCGATGACTTGGTTGGCCCGTCCCGACCGGGATACGGACTCGATGAGGACGTCCGCCAGTGCCGCCTGCATCGCTGGATGCAGGTGAATTTCTGGCTGCTCAACCATGATGATCGAATCGGAGCGGGCAGCAAGCTCCACCAGGATTGGTAGTACTTGCGAAACCCCAAAGCCGACGTCTGAGGGACTCAGCCGCACACCGGTTCGAGTATCGGTCAGCACCAGTCCAGCCAGTTCCCCGACGAAACTGTCCCCTGTTGGCGTCGTTACTGGAACTGCATCCAGCTCGTAGTTCATGCCCAGTCCCCGCATGTACTGCGAAACGAGACGACGTTCCGAGAGATTATGCAAAAGGTAGAAAGGAATATCAATCTCCGAGTCCGTCGACGAACGCTGACTCAATCGGGTGGGCGCCTCCCTCAGGGGCCCCAGATAGGTCACCTTTTGCAGCAGCTCGCGTAACTCGCGGTCGATGCTTGACATCAGATTTCCCGTGCGCTGCAGAAGTTCGATTGACGAAGAAGATGCCTCCATGGGTGTTGCCGCGCCGTACTCGCGCAGGGTTTCGATTGTCTCGTGACTGACCCGGTCGGGCAGCAACCCGGTGCGTTCAAATAGCAGCGATGACATCCCCGCGTTTTCCACCGTTCGCCAGAGGCGGCGGTAGACGGAGTTAATCTGCGAATGTCCCAGGCTCCGCTGATGCTCCTCATCAATTTTGGCCAGGCGTCCTAATTGGTCGCCGGTCAGCTCAAAGCGGTTTGGGTCGTGTGGATCAAGCCGCCACTGCAGTTGCCGGTCTTCAAGAACACCGTGGACGGCCTGCGGATACGCCCTTTCTTCAGTTGGTTCCCACGAGAAATCGATCCTGATTTGCCGGGTCTTTCCGGGGGCCAAAATTTGGTAGTCAACGTTGGCAGGCGCGCCGAACGTGACTCCGATCCCCAGGTCACGGTCCGTTTCGTGCAGATGCACCAGGCTCGAATAGCTGCCTAACCTGGCGTATGGCCCATAGGGGTTCAAGACCTTTTCGTCGATCGACTGCTTGAGCAAAAGCAGCGACTGCAGAATTGACGACTTGCCAGCCGAGTTCTTACCAAAGATTAGGGTGAGGGGGCGCAGCGGGATTTTCACGGCCTCGCCGATACTCTTGAAGTTCTCCAGGTACAGTTCCCGCATCAACTGGTTTCCAGTTTCAGCCGTCGCCGCCGCCGGGATCGTGTAGTCGAGATTTGGTTCTTTGGTCGCCAGGTAATTCGACGGCAAACAGTTCTTCCCGTCGAGTATCTCCTCGATCGGAACGAGACGAGCCCGATCCCCCGCCAAATCCGGAGCGGCGGCGTTAACCATCCATTCCCGGCACGTCGTAACCATTCTTTGGGCGAGCTGCCAGTCGGCACCGACGCCACTAAGAAGGAGGATGCGACCGTCCCGGCGAGGATCCCTACTGCCGGCCACTAAGAATAGACAGGTCGCGGCGGTGCTCTGCAAAGCGGACCTTGGTGACAGCTCGACGACGCCGACCAGGCGCCCTTCGCGCAGCAGTCGTTCCCGGACGCGCTCGGACTCGCCGCCGCGAACAGCAGCGTGGGCACCGAGGAGGACCGCCCCCCGGCCGCTATCATTCAGAGAATCGGCCGTCTTCTGGAGCCAAGAGAGTTCGCCGCCTGGCAGAAACTCGGTGGCGCGTGTACCCAGCGGAGGTTCCATAACTATGCAGTCCCACAGTTCGGTGGGGTGAGGGGGCTCCGCAATCCAGTTCCCGGCGCGCACTTTCGCGTCAATGCCCGCTAATGCCAGCCGAGCTGCCGCTATGTCGGCAACGACCGGGTCAATGTCGATGCCTTCGATCTGGGTCCGTTCCCAACTTTCGGCTGCGGCGACAAGAGAGCCACCCAGGCCGCAAGCCGGATCAAGCAGCCTATCGCCAGGCCCGATGAGCTGAGCCATCATTTCTGAAACAATTTGGAGGCTGGTGTGAGGCAGTCCCACCCCGCGATGCCTGTTGCTGCGTATGGCAATTAGCTCCTCGAAAACCGCGCGGTGGAACTCTCGGTCACGGCCGCCCAAGTTTTGAAGAATTACCGCCTGCATTCGCTCTTGAGCTGAGGTGCTGAGGGTCCGCAGAGCGCCGTCTCCTTGAACGTAAAGGGCCCCCTGTCTCGAGAGGGCGCCTGCCCAGTGTTGGAACACCAGGCTGCAGGCAGCATTGATTGCGGTCTCGAAGGATTCTTCGCGTGCCGACGCCAAAAGGGTCGTGGCGATCCTTTGAGGTGATAAATCTTCTGAGCTCATAGGGCAATACTAGTGCCTGGGTCAACACCGAGCAGTCTTAGCGGGTCGTGGTTTTGTCCGGGGCGGAACTGGGGTCCTTGGGCAGAGACCACTGGACGGGGCGCAAACGAAACCGGCGACGTCTTTTTCGTTTCCACCAGTACGCACCCAGCGCGCCCACTGCCACCACCGCAACTACGACACCAACCACAGCCAGGTCGCCGATATTTGCGGTTCGGTTCATCAGCCAGTTCTCCAGGTGGAACTGCTGGGTTGCAGTCAGGACGCCACCATTTGAGTCCCCCACTATTAGGAGGAACACTCCGATAGCCACGGCGGCAGCGCCCGCAATAATCGCAGTCCAACTGTTTCGCCACTTGCCGAATGTTACTTCCCGCGGTTTAAGCCAGTTCTGCAGTTTCGGGAACCGTGACCACAACAGGGACAGCGCAAAAAGTGGCACTGTCATGCCCAAACCGAAAACCGCGAGGATGACCGCGCCGTAAAGTGGGTCGGCACCGACAGCGGCGACGGTTAGGACTGCACCGAGGATTGGTCCGGAGCAGGTTCCCAGCAGACCGTAGGCGGCCCCAAGAACAAAAACCGAGGCCGTTGTGGTTCCGCCCGTGCCGGTTACCAGCGTGGGGATTCGCAGGCCCAGAAGTTGGACGCCGCCGAGGACGATTAGCAGTATCGCCGCGATCATCAACAACGTTTCGCGGTGCAGCAGCGAACCGAAAGAGCCGGCGAGAAGTCCCAGCGGAATCAGCGTTAGTGCCAGCCCCAAATAGAACAGGCCGGTGCGGGCCAGTAGTTTACCGGCGCTGTTGAAGGCGTAGGCGAAGAAGGCCGGCAAGACCATCACCGAACAGGGGCTGAGGAGAGTAAGGATCCCTCCGATGAAGGCTCCCGCCAAACCGATAGTCACAGCTGCGAGTCAAAGAGTTGCTGGAAGGCTTCGAACGGTTGGGCACCGGTCAGCACCGTGCCGTTGACGACAAAGAACGGGACCGAGGAAACTCCCAGGGCCTGCGCGAGTCCGCGGTCGGCTTCCAATTTGGCGGCTAGTTCTGGAGAGTCCAGGTCCGCAGCAAACTTGTTGATGTCTGGCACTCCCGCGTTTTGCGCAATGCCGATGAGGACGTCCCTGGGTAGGTCAGCCTTGCCGGCCTGCTCTGAGGTGTAGATGAAGAGGTCGTCGGCGAACTCCATGAAGTAGCCCTGCTCGGCCGCGGCCAAACCGGCGATGCCCGCTGCGGTCGAATCCTCACCGAAGAAGTCCACCAGGTTGAACTCGATGCGAACTTTGCCGGTCTCCACGTACTCGTCGATGATCAGTGGCAGCGTTTCATTGGCGAAAACCGCGCAGTACGGGCAGCGGAAGTCCATCCATTCGCTGAGGACGATAGGGGCGTCAATATCGCCGATTGCCATCGGATCGTTTGGATCATTGCGCACGTAGAGGGCCGAATCGGGTTGGGCGGGCTCTTCTGTGGGGTCGCTGACTTCACCTGAAGTATTGCCGTCACCGCTACCCGAAGCTGCCGGCGATCCATCTGAGCCGGGCAGGGCAGTCGAAGTGCGATCTTGCCCCTGCGCAATCACCACTACCACCAGAATGACTACGATCGCGGCAAGAACCACGTTGATGAACCGGGAAATTTTTAGCTGCCTTGTCATGAACTCAGCATACGAGCTGGTGCGGCGTTTGCCGAATCCCCACCATTTCTGTGGCACCGCGCCGGCTCCCACACCCAGTTTTTAGGGGTGCATCTGCTCCTGGTAGGTTTAGCGGTAAGTATTCTGACCTCTCAACGTCGATCCGCTTCGCCGCGCGGCTCGCGTTGGCGCCGGTCAGTTGCCGTTGAGCCGTCAAAATTGGGCGACCCGACTAGGAGTTCAAATGGAACACAGTATCCTCTGGCACGTTTACCCTCTCGGTTTCACGGGAGCCCCGATCCGTGAAGCTCACGATTCGAAACCGCGCCTGCGCGAACTGGTCAACTGGTTAGATTACGCTGTCGAACTGGGCGTCAATGGTCTCCTGATGGGGCCGATCTTTACGTCCACCTCCCACGGCTATGACACCCTGAACTTTTACGAAATTGATCCCCGTCTGGGCACCCGCGCCGATTGGGATTACTTTGTGCAGGAGTGCCGCAAACGCGGCCTCGGCATCATGCTCGACGGAGTCTTCAACCACGTGGGGCGAGAGCATCCTGACGCCGCAGAACTGGTCGATTTCACGGAAACCGGCGAGCCAAAACTATTCGAAGGTCACCGTAGCCTCCTGGCACTCAAGCACCACGATCCGAAGATCGAACGCCTTGTCGAGGACGTCATGTGTTACTGGCTGGAGGCCGGGGCGACCTCGTGGCGATTAGATGCTTCGAACACTGTCCCCGCCGAGTTCTGGGGTCGCGTCCTCCCTCGTGTGCGTGAACGTTTCCCGAACACCTGGTTCATTGGCGAAGCGATCCACGGCGATTACGAACAGTTCGTCGCTGAGTCCACAATCGACTCGCTGACACAGTACCGCCTGTGGAAAGCGGTCTGGTCCAGTTTGAAGGACCGTAATTTCTTCGAACTCGAGTACGCCTTCGAGCAAAATAACGACTACCTGAACTTCATGATTCCCAATACGTTTATTGGGAACCATGATGTCACTCGTATCGCCACCATGGTGGGCCGGGACGCCGCCGTTCTGGCGCTAACCGTTCTGATGACAGTCGGCGGGGTTCCCTCGATCTACTACGGAGACGAGCAGGCATACACGGCACTGAAAACAGATCGCACCGGTGGCGACGATGCGATTCGTCCGATGTTTGATGGCGGTCACGACGAAGAAATGTTCCGGCTGCACCAGCAGCTAATTGGTTTGCGCCGCCGCCACCCGTGGCTCACCGAAGCCAGGGCCAGCACCGTCCACCTAACTAATGAAGAGTTCCGTTACCGCGTCGAGTCCGGCGATGACCACCTGTTTGTGACGCTGGACGTCCGCGATGGATACCGAGCGCTGGTGCAGAGCCCGGACGGTACCGAACTATTCAGCTTTCGAACAGTTTCGCAAACACCAGCGTCGACATAGCGGTCATAGCCCAGACGATGACAGTGCCGAAAATCCAGGCCGTCAGGGTTCCGATCTTCAAACCCCCCGGTAGAAAATTGGCGATTAGCAATGCCAGGAACGTCGATATGATCCCGACTGCACTCATGAATGAAGTCGCGTAACGGTTCATGACGGCACTGACCATTGGCGTGAAAATCGCCTGCAATACTGTGAAGGCGACAACGGCGATAAAGAAGCCCCACGGGCTCAGACTGAACCCCGGGAGCAAACTGGCAACGAGCAGCCCAATTGCCGATGATGCGAGATAAATGAGAACTTTTCCAAAGAAGTTTTTCACTGCGATCTCCTCGTTGAGTGTTTTGTACCGGAACTCACTGGACGTTGCAGGCAAAAAAGTTAACCTGGTCCTAGACTCTACCCTATGAGCATCCTATCGATTCAGTCATCCGTGGCGTACGGTCACGTCGGCAACTCGGCCGCAGTGTTCCCGTTGCAACGAATTGGCGAAGAAGTCATGCCAGTTTTCACTGTGCACTTCTCTAACCACACCGGTTACGGTTCGTGGCGCGGTTCGATGTTTACCGCAGAGCAGGTCGTTGAGGTCGTCACCGGCATTGCCGAGCGCGGCGGCCTTGATGACGTTACAGCGGTACTGTCCGGATACCAGGGCGGCGTGGATATCGGTGGGGCCATCCTCGAATCGGTTGCGATGGTGAAGGAACGCAGCCCCGAAGCGATTTATGCTTGCGACCCTGTCATGGGCAATGCCAAATCTGGCTGTTTCGTGAAGCCGGAAATTCCGGTTCTCTTACGGGAGGAGATCGTTCCGAACGCCGACCTGATTACCCCGAACCAATTTGAGCTGGGTTTTCTCACCAACACCGAGCCCCACACTTTGGAAGAGACCCTGGAGTCAGCTGATCTGGCCCGCGAAATGGGCCCCTCCGCGGTACTGGTTACCAGTGTTCTGCGGCCCGATCGTCCCACTGACACCATCGAAATGGTTGCCGCCACCGACGAGGGCGCCTGGGTTGTCCAGACCCCACACCTGCCGTTGAAGTGCAACGGATCCGGCGATGTTACTGCGGCACTGTTCACAGCACACCTTGTTCGCACTGGTGATGCGGGGCTGGCACTGTCAAGAACGGTCTCCAGTGTCTTTGAACTGCTTGAAGTCACTGAGGCTTCCGGTAAGCGCGAATTGCAACTGATCGAAGCCCAAGAGGCTTACGTCAACCCTCAGATTGTTTTCGAGGCGCGGCAGATCCGGTAGGCCCTCCGCAGTGAAACGCCTCAAGAAGACACTCTTCCGGTCTCCACCACTGAAGAATCCTGATCCCTGGCCGCTCTCTTGGCTCGGCTATGCACTCGGATGCACCTTCGGATTCACGTGGGGCTTTCTGCTCGGCACGGGAAAAATCGAAAAAACCGGTAACCTCTGGGTCTTTCGGGGACTGCCCAAGTGGGCTTTTGGCCGTGGTGGGGTATGCGTCGGGAACTGCTATTTGACGGATTCTAACGTGACCCCGGCCATCTTGCGGCACGAAGAAATACATCGGCAACAGTGGCGCAAATACGGACTTTTCACCCCGGCACTCTACTGGCTGTCAGGGGCGGATCCGCTGCGCAACCGGTTCGAAATCGAAGCAGGCCTCGGCGACGGTGGCTACCAGTAAATAGTCGCCCCTCCGCGGGGTTTTCGACCTTCTATTGGGCTATTGGGTGAACTCCAGGCGAGTGCCGGGCCCCTCGAAGACAATCGAGCTCTCCCCCACCTGCACTGTCGAGACTTCAGCTAACGCCAATTGGAACCGATCTTCAGCCTGCATTACTGTCGGACTCTCGCAAAGAGCCGCCTGGGATCCGACACTCGTGATCCTGACTTGATCCGAGCCCTGCAATGAGAGTTCCGCCGAATAGTCATTGCAGCCTGAGCTCCCAGTGACGTTTCCAAATTTATCCGCTGTCAGGGTGATGGCCCCGTAGTGTTCGGGAACAATACTGCCGTCCGGGCTCGAACCGGAAACCAGAATCCAAGTCCCGGCCAGAAGTTCTGGTTCCGCAGCGGTAATGAAAGTTAGGTTACCGCCGTTGTTCACCAGGCGCAGTTGGTCGTCCTCGGAGGTGATAGAGGTTGGGAAGTCCAAGAACTGGAAATACGCGGACGTTAGAACGGGGTCAGTGTTTTCGCAGACCTGTTCCCCCAAGACTGTGTCGCTGACAGCTAGTTCAATGTTGCCACCCGCTGCTTCCAAGTCCCAACGCCCCGAATAGTTATGGCAGAGCGCCACGCCGCTAAAAGTTCCATCGTCGTGGATTTCCCACGTGATTTCGTGGCCTTCCAGTTCCAGGGGTCGCCCCTGAAATGAACCTGAAACGAGCGACCAGGTCCGCGAAATCACCGGCAGGTCATTGTCACTCCCATCTGCACTGGTGCCGGTGTGGAGGCCGGTGGGGAGACTAGTGGAGCAGGCGCCGAGAACGCCCGCTACCCCCAGAATCAGCGTCATTTGGAACGCTCGGCGCAAAACAGTCAAGAGTGCCCCCGTTGATTTTTCTTTGCTGGTCGCTGCGGTTAGGCGGGCTCTGATCCGATGGTGATGCCGGTGCGCAACTGCGCCAAAAAAGCCAACGCTGCCGCCGCGGTCTGCGGATCAGGTATCAACTCTGTGGCCGCTGTGGGTCCTTCTCCGACCTTGATCCCCAGGTCATCAGATTCTAGGGCCGCGAATACGTCCTCGTCGGTAACGTCGTCACCGATGAATAAGACCGGACCAGGTGGAAGCTGCTCGCGGATGTATTTCAATGCGCTCCCCTTATCGGCGGAACGGACCGAGAATTCGCGGACCATTTTCCCTTCGCGTGTTTGCACGCCCCAGCCGGCGCCCAATGCGGCCGCCGCATCCAGGATCTCTTCGGCCCGGTGTGGATCTGCCACCTGACGCGTGTGGACAGCAATTCCGTAGGGCTTGTACTCAAGTCGAACATTGGGTTCCGAAGAGAAGACTCGCCACAGGCGACGTTGGAGTCGTTGCAAGCGACGCTGCTCGTCTTTATTCAGTTTTGCTCCGGGGGCGTTCTCGGCTCCCTCTGGTGGAAGTTCAACACCGCGCAGTTCCGCACCGTGCGACCCCGCGACTATGTAGTCACTAGTTGTGACTCCCGTCGCATCGAGGTCGCGGAACGACCGACCAGATAGCATCACTACCTGAACGTCCTGAGCCTCTTGAAGAACGTCTAGCGCTTCCTGCGCTTGCGGGAGGATCCGGGCCTTGGAGGGAACATCAACAATGGGCGCCACCGTTCCGTCGAAGTCGGTGGCAACAATTAGGTGCGGCGAGGTCGCCAGACGGCGCAGGCGCGCCTCGAGGTCGGACCCCAAAATTACGGGGCCGGTGCTCTGTTGATCAGCCTCGGTGCCTGTCCCGGAGACGTCCGCTGTGTTGGTCTTTTCCGCTGCGATTGCAGTGACAGACCCCAGATAGTTACCGACCCAGTGCGCCACATCATTCTCGGCGACTGTTTCGCGCATCGCTTTCATTCGTCGCCGCTGCTCGGCCTCCGGCATGTGAATCGCCCGCAGGAACGCTGCTTTCATGCCGTCGATGTCGTGAGGGTTCACCGGAATTGCTTCGGGCAGCTCATCGATCGCACCGGTGAACTCGGAGAGCACCAAAACGCCCTGCTCGTCCTCGCGGCAGGCCACGTATTCTTTCGCCACCAGATTCATTCCGTCGCGCAGCGAAGTCACAACGGCGACATCAGCCGCCAGATACAGGGCCGCCATCTCTTCACGGTTGTGGCCGCGGTGCAGGTAGACGACCGGGGTGTGCCCCAAAGTGCCGTAAACACCGTTGATGCGTCCGACCGTTGCCTCAACTTCATCACGCAGAACCTGGTAGGCCTCAACCTGCTCACGGCTGGGGCTGGCAACCTGGACGAGGACGATTTCGTCTGGATTGACTTCCTCTTCGGCCAATAGCTCATTGAATGCTTTGAGTCGGTGACGGATCCCCTTGGTGTAGTCGAGTCGATCCACACCGAGGAGGATCTTCTTCGGATCTCCCAGTTCCTTGCGGATCTCTGCGGCTCTTTGCTGCACGTCGGGACGGTCCGCCAGCGCTGCGAACTCGTTGGTGGCAATTGAGATAGGGAACTCTTGGGCCAGCACTGAGCGCTGCTCATCGGTGTGATGTTCGGGAAGCCAAATCAGGTTTCCATGTGCCGGGGCGTGAGCGTAGCTTTCGGCTGCTTTGCGGAAGTTCTCGGCGTCCTGGACCCTTTGGAAACCGATGACGTCTGCGCCGAGCATTCCCTCAACAATTTGGCGTCTCCACGGCAGTTGCCCAAAAAGGCTGAGTGAGGGGAAGGGAATGTGGAGGAAGAACGCGATCGTGAGGTCGGGGCGTAGTTCGCGGAGTAGGCCGGGAACAAGTTGCAGCTGGTAGTCGTGAACCCAGACGATCGCACCCGGGTCTGCGGTTTGGGCGACTCTTTGAGCGAAGATGCTGTTGACGTGCTGGTATTGGTCCCACCATTCACGGTGGTAGTGGGGTTCGGTGATCACGTCGTGGTAGAGCGGCCACAGTGTGCCGTTGGAAAAACCGCCGTAGTACTCTTCGACTTCTTTGGTGGTTAGGTTGACGGGGATCAGACGCATCGATCCCAGGTCGAAGGCTTCCAGTTCGGTATCGGCCTCACCGGGCCAACCAACCCATTGACACCCGAGCTGGCGAACTATGGGTTCGACGGCCGTCACTAATCCGCCAGGGGCGGTCTGCCACTGTGTCTCGCCAGTTTCGGTGGTTATCCGGTCGACGGGCAATCGATTCGAGACCATCACTAGTTTCTCTAAACCGTTTACTACTTCCATCTGTTATCTTCCACAATCCGTATTTTTGGGACTTGCTCCCATTTGAGACCCAATAACGTTTTGTTGACCATTTGGGCTGAGCCGTCTGTACTGCAGGCAGCTGGGCTCATCTTGACCATTATAGGCCCGAACGTGAACGGACCGCGGGTGTCCGGCTGTAACCGCGAGGTCGGGCACCTGGTCAGGGGAGCTGCACTGTGTAGGTCGTTGTCACCCTGTTGCCGTGTTCGACTGTCCCCTCTTCTTCGTTAACCGGAACGTAAAAGAGTGTTACTTCCAGCGTTTCGTCGCTCTGGTGGAGGATGCTGGTCGCGAAGGCAAAGCTTTCGTTGGGTGCTAAGACAAATGGCGGTTCACCGGCGCTGATGGTGCTTACCGGCATTTGGTGGGCCGAGAAGAAATCGGCGTCCTTGATCTGTTCCATCCCGCCGTAATGGGGATGCTCTTCGTACACGAGGAAGACTTCAACCAGCTCTTCTGTGAGTACAGTAGTTCCCCCCTGGTTCGTCACCACGAAGGTCAGGAGCGCAAGCGGGTCACCGGCGTTGATGAGGAGGTCGTCTTCGCGCTCGCCGAACCATTGGCCGTCAACTGGGGAGGGCGCGGTACCAGAGTAAAACATGTCGACGCGGAGTAATCCGAGGTCGACACTTTTGAGTGGGGTGCCCGAGACAGCAAAATCTGCTGCCCACGGTGCCAGGGTGAAGCCGACTGTCGAGGCAGCCGTTTGACTCGTAGTTTCGTCTTGCGCTTGAGGCTGCGCTGACTGCGGACCTGATTGCGCTAACTGCGCTGATCCGCTTTGTTCAGGTTCGTCAGTTCCGGTGGGTGCCGTGGTGGCGCAGCCGGAGAGGGTCAAAATCAAAATTAGGAAGACGAAGTACAGCATCCAGAGGACGGCAATGACGGCTGTGCCGACTGACTTCCGCAAGTTTCTCTCCGAGTCTCAGGTGATAATTCTTCTGATCTGTCCGGATATTGCCCCGGCGATCACAGAAATAACTAAGTACAGTGCCAGCGGTGGCCACAGTAATGACTGCTGGAGGGAGATTTCGATCAATAGCGCTACGACCAGCAGAATTGTTGTGACGTACGCCCAGGCGCGGAAGTGGGAACGGCCGGCGTAGGCCCCACCGACAGCAAATGCGACTGGATTTGCGACCAGGTTGGAAAGCCAAAGGTAGTTGGTGTCACCGGTGAAATAGTCGATGAGAGCCAAAATTATTGCCGCACCAACCATTATGGCTGTGCCCAGTTTAATGGCGCTCCACGTCACTTGTAGCTCTGACCGTTTTGGCCGTTGCACTGCCCACCTACTTCCTGGTTCGCGATTTTGGTTTGGAATTCTACTTCCACTAGGAATCTACCGGATATGAGTGCCCGGTGTGAAAGCTTGGCGTTTCACACCTAATTTTGAGGGTTTTCGCAGTCTTCTCCCCTGGGGAAGTTCAAGTTCTGCGCGTACACTTAGGAAGTTGTGCGGCTCTCACGACCAGGACGCGCCCCGCGCCGGACAGTCGCCACTGACCGAACACCCGAACGGAGGAAACAGATGCCGACGAAGATTAAGCAGATCGCCCACAAGGCCCGATCAAAGAGTTCCCTGTCGCTGGTTCAAGTGCTGGCAACAGCCCTGGCAGCCATCACCATGGCCTTTGTTTCCACGCGGGTCACCAGTGCTTTCAACTCTTTCGTTGCAGTTGGCATCATTTCGGTACTTTCTGCTCTGGTGGCAGAGTTCTGGCGTTTCACGATTAGGGTCGGCGCTGAAAGTGCCCAGGCAATCGTTGTGGAACCACTGTTGAAAATTTCCGCCGAGGACCCTGTTGAGGGCGTTGGGGTCGAGGCGACCGACGACTCGGTGATCATCGATACCCCTGAAGGCAGCAGCCCTGGGGACGATCCGACGTCGGTGGAGGTCGCTATTGGCGAAACGGAACCGGCTGTTCCGGCGCCGACTAACGGCAAGCTCTTGCTTCGCACTCTGTGGCGCAGCACCCCGGTTCGGCTGTCGCTGCTGTTCCTACTATTAGGTTCGCTCACTGTTGGCGTCTCCTACATTGTCGCGCGGTCACAGGGGCAGCCCGACACCCACGTCACTTACTCCCCCGTTCAACAACTGACTGAAGCCGAGAAGCAAGAACTATTGGATGCTGCCGCTTTGATCGCCGAGCAGCACGCTCAAGAGACCATCGATGAAGCGAACGGTGGCCTCCCCACACCGGGCGTTCCCACGGAGCTTCCGGACCACCACCGAAGAGCTGCAGGCCTGGATGGACAGATGGCAACTGCAGATCGAAGGGTTAGAGACCCAGCTAAATGAGGAACGTGAACGCAACGACGAGTTGCAGCAGCGCCTCGATGAGCTCGAGGCTTTAGTGGAACAAATGGAGAACCAAAATGAGGACAGCCGCGAACTGGTTCAGCCCACCCCGTAAGTTTTCGAGTACGCCCCTTCTGCCCCGTCGGCATTTTCTCACAGTGTGGAATGCCATAACAAAGTCTGGAATATTCTTCGGCCCAGCACGTTGAAATTGGTATGACACTTAACGAACCTATCTCTGCAACAGCTCTGGACCAGGTTTTTCGCAAGGCCCGGACGGCCAACACTTTTACCGCCGACCCGGTACCCGACGCCGATATCCACCGCCTGTACGATCTGGTCAAGGCCGGCCCCTCTGCCTACAACTGCCAGCCGCTGCGCCTGATTTTCCTCCGCCCGGGTTCAGGGCGTGACCGGCTGTTACCGTTCGTGTCCGAAGGGAACCAATCTAAGGTTTCCACCGCCCCAATCACCATAATCGCGGCCGCCGACGCCGATTTTCACGAAAACATCCCCCAGGTTTTCCCACACGCCCCCCATGTGAAGGATATTTTTGGGGGCCTGGACGAACGGTTCGCCACAGCGTCACTAAACGCTTCAATTCAGCTGGGCGGGCTCATCATGGCGGTACGTTCGCTTGGCTACGCTGCCGGACCGATAACCGGTTTCGATAAGGCTGCCGTCACCGAAGAATTCTTCCCCGGACGGAACGTTGCGACGTTAGCACTGGTAAACATGGGACTGCCCGGCCCTGACGCCTGGGACGAAAAGCTGCCGCGATTGCGTTTTGACCAGGCCGCCGAAATCATCTGAGGCCCCTGGAGAGCACCTAGAGCAAGTGCCGCTTCTGCATCGCTTCGAAACAAACCCACCCCAGAGGGATCTGTAGATAGAAGTCAACGACGCGGAATAGCACCACCGCCGAGAGGCCGCCCGCAGCGGGAATTCCCGCCAGGTGCAGAGCCGCAACCAGAGCTGCAGTTGTCGACCCGATTCCACCAGGGGTGGGGATCATTGACCCCAGCGTTGACCCAACCAAATAAATGGTGATCGCCATGGCGATAGAAACTGAGTGACCGACGGCGTAGAGGCTAAAGAGCAGTGCCAGAGCTGCCGCTGCGCTTTGAATGAAAACTCCTGAAAGGCCGTAAACGACTCGACGAGGACGCTCGCGCACCCAGTTGAACTGGGCGCGGGCCCGGTCCCAATAGGTCAGCAGCTGTTCCGTTAGATATTTCCGAACCCGTGGGACCAGGAGAAGCACCAGGGCCAGAAGGACGACGACGCCGACGACAATCAAGATGGTGTGAAGCGGCAGATGCAGTTTGGGGAAACGATGGTCAATCAGCACTGAGACGAGCAGCATCGACATTGACACTGCGACCTGCGACAGCTCAATCAAAACCACCACAGCTGTTGCGGTAGCAGCTTTAACACCCCGCTTAGTCAAATAGCGTAAGTGAATTGCGATGGGCCCAGTACCGGACGGCGCCACCACAGAAACAAAAGAGGCGGCCCCCTGCACCAGCAAAGCATCGGTGAAAGAGACTTTCGTACTCGAGTACGCCTGCAGCGGCATGGCCGAACCGACCCACGTCATGCCGGCGGCGATAGCGGCCGCTAAAACCCACCAGAGGTTAGCGTTCTTGAAGGCAGACTCAACGTCTTTAAGGTTTATCTCGCGAGAAACGATCACGCCGACTATCGCCAACATGACGACGGCCAAACCCAGTCGGAACCAGTTGCTGCTGAAAAATTTTCTCACGGTCGACACTGAAGGCTTCGAGGGCTGATCAGACTGCGGCTGCTGCTCGTCTGGGGCCGACTCTGGGCCGTCGGCCTTGTCGCCGCCACGACGGTCCTGTCGCTGTGACATTCGCCGATCCTCCATAGTGTTGACAATCTACCTGACTGGGAACAACAGTACTCATTCTGTCCCGCACCCTATACAGATTCGAAGTGAAGACCCGCCTGCGCAGCCCCGCTCGAACATGAGGGTGAGGCCGACTCATGACAGACTGGGACTAAGGGCTGCGCTACTTTAGTACCGTCCTCATTAGAAACATGAGCTTAGCGCTTAAGGTCGCTACTGAAGGTTTATGGGAGTAACATGCGTCAACTACTTACCGCTTCCCTCGTTTACATGATCGCTGGTGTCGGTTCGGGACTCTTCTATCGAGAGTTCACTAAACTCCAGGACTTCCCGGAAGGCCAGTTCACCCAACTCGGCTTGGCGCACACCCACCTTCTGATCCTTGGCTTTATTTTCTTCCTCATCGTCCTAGCTTTGGACAAACTATTCTCCATCTCCGCGTACACCCGACTGTTCAACTGGTTCTTCTGGGTTTACAACGCCGGCGTTGTCCTAACATCAGCGATGCTCATCTGGCACGGCAGCCTGACAGTAATCGGATCGGAATCAAACAAGATGATTTCCGGCTTCGCTGGATTGGGGCACATGCTTTTAGCCATTGGAATGGTATTGTTCTTCGTCCTCATGTACCGGACGGTCCCCCGCACTGGCAACAGCAAAACGGCTAGCGCCGCAGCCAAAGCGTGATCCGAAATGTCACGTAAGCAAAATTCTGCCGCCGCCTCACAACCGGCGGATAAGTCCGCCGCGAAAGCAGCCGCACCGTCACGCAAAGACTGGCTCGCCCTCGCCGTACTTTCCATTGGTCTGGGGCTCATCGTCCTCGACGGAACAATCGTCGGGGTTGCTCTGCCCACAATCATTAAGGATCTGCACCTTGATCTGACAGATGCGCAATGGGTGAACAGCCTCTACGCGATCCTCCTGGCTGCCCTGCTGCTTTCGACAGGGAACCTCACCGACCGGTGGGGCCGAAAACGTGGGTTCCTCCTTGGCATAGTTATTTTTGTCGCCGGAAGCCTCCTCGCGGCGGCCTCCGGATCTGCGGAAGTCTTGATCCTCGCCCGCGCCGTCCAAGCTGTCGGCGCGGCCCTGATCATGCCCGCGACACTCTCAACGGTCAACACCGTATTCCGGGGCAAGTACCGTGCCGCCGCTTTCGGGGTGTGGGGTGCAGTCATCTCTGGCGCCGCCGCCATTGGTCCCCTCGCCGGTGGCGCCCTCACCCAGTGGACCTCTTGGCACTGGATTTTCCTGGTTAATCTTCCCCTCGGCGCCCTCGTATTCATTGCCGCGATGATTGTCGTTCCGGAAACTCGCGGCGGCAAGAAACTGCCCGGTCTGGATATAGAAGGCGCGATTCTCAGTGCCATTGGCTTTGGGGCGCTCGTCTTCGCGGTCATTGAAGGACCCGATTTGGGTTGGTGGAAACCTGCCGGCACTTTCCGACTATTCGGTTGGGAATGGAGCGAAACTGCTCCCGTCTCAGTGGTGCCGATCGCGTTCCTCATCGCCCTGATCAGCTTCGTGCTCTTCGTTTTCCGTGAAGAAAACCGCGCTAAAACTAACCGGTCCGCACTGCTCGACCTGTCACTGTTCAAGCTGAAGACCTTCTCGTGGGGGATCCTGACGGCAGGGATGGTTGCAGTCGGCGAGTTCGCATTGCTTTTCGTCCTGCCGCTCTACTTGATTAACGCCCTCGGCTTGGACGCCATGGATGCTGGGCTCCTCCTGGCCGCGATGGCGGTCGGTGCCTTCCTGTCCGGGGCCGCAGCGCGCCATTTGGCTGCCAAATTTGGGTCGCCGGGAACGGTACTGATCGGTTTGGGGTTGGAGGTCGTGGGCACACTGGCCCTGGCGCTGATTGTCACCGCGAACACGGTGCCGTGGGTGCTGACGATCCCCCTCGCGGTCTACGGTTTAGGCCTTGGTTTGGCGAGCGCCCAACTGACCGGAACGGTCCTGCGGGACGTGCCGGTGAACATTTCTGGTCAGGGTTCCGCCACTCAAAGTACGGTCCGACAAATCGGGTCGTCCCTGGGAACCGCTTTCGCGGGGGCCGCACTGGCGACCTCTTTGGCAGTAACCTTGCCGGAGGCCTTGGAACGTGCCGGTCTAAGAGGTTCAAATGCTGACCATTTGGCGGAAGCCACCCGGCAGTCCGCCGGGACAACGATCAGTCAGTTGCGCGCCCAAGGCAGCCACAGTGACTTCGGTGCGGATACCGACAAAGTGGTTGAAGCACTCAGCACGGGTTTCGCCGATGGAACCCGTTGGGCAATGCTGATCGCCACGGCGCTCCTCGCCCTCGGCTTTATTGGGGCCTTGATGGTGCGTAAGGCCGCCGCCGAACCGGTGCCCGTGATCGACGGTGCGACGCCATCCGATGATCAGGAAACTCCGGCAGAAAACAGTTAGAGACACGCACGATAATTTCTAGCAGAAGGGTTGGGGTTCACTTTCACGGTGAGGCCCCAACCCTTTTACTATCCCCTACTGGGGCAAACTGTCACAGCTGTTCGTCGCCCGGAGCGACTGCAATAACGCGTTCTCTTCCACATCTGTGAGGCCTGCACCGGTAATTTGGAAACCCCCAGCGCCCTCGCCGAGTCGCACGATGTCACGAACAGTTTCCTCGCACGGTCTCTGCACGAGGCCGTGCTTAGTGGCCAGCGCATTCGAAATATCGCCGATTTCCGCCGCGCCAGGGTCTGCGATCCACAGCGGTAAAGACTTTGGACCAGCCCACTGGTTCACTCCGTGGGTGGCGAGCCAATCATTACTGGCGGGAACCATCGTCGAGTCGCGCCCACTCTGGTGGCCAATCATCTGCGCGGCCCGCAAATAGTCGCCCAAACTGACCGGATCGCCGCTGGCATTGAAAACTCCGCCGATGCTGCTGGTTGCCAGGTGCTGAATTTAGTTAGCTAAGTCGCGGACGTCCAAAACCGACACGGGTTCAGTTTGGGCGGCGGGAACCAGGACCTGTTGGTCTTCATTTGACGGGTAGCGGAACCTCAACGGCCAGTAAGTACTTCGTCCCGTCGGGTCGTGCGGACCGCCCAGCAGGGCCGGCCTCACAATGGTTGCCCGGTCGGTCCCAAAGTTCGACAATACCGCTTGTTCAGAGGCCACTTTGGCCGCGCCGCACAAAGATTGGGTGCGTCGCAACGTCGACTGTCACGTCCCATGTTTCTGAGGCCACCGCGTCGAGGGCGTGTTCGTCACGTCGGTCCGCCTGGACGACCTGAGCCCCGTCAGTTGCCCGATCGTTCCGCGCCAAGCACATTACCTGCGCCCCCGCGGCGACCAGCGCCTTGGCGACTTAGCCACCCAACCAACCCGTGCCACCCAGCAGTAATACTTTCATTACCCCAGTGTGTCATGGGCAGCGTGCGGCCGAGCGGTCTCGAAGAGACTCAGTTCGGGTCGGCGGGTGACCGCCACGGCTGCGCGGTGTCGCGTCCCGAGGCAGTGAAGGGGGCAGATCGCAAGTTCAAATCTGAGAGCTTGACTCTGACGTAACGTCAACCGGCAGAGTGGTCTCCACGAACAAGAACACTACGCCGATGAGCGCCCTTGCCACAGGGGATACTCCTGCTCGAGGTCGCCCACACCGCGGTAAGTCTCAAGATATTCTGAGGTCTCCAGGGGTTGCAGACGGCGCCCACGCGATCACCGAAGATTCCGGGATGCCTCAGAGCTTCGCACCTAAAACCAATCGGGAGGAACACTAATGCGAGAATGGCCAATTAGAGAAGTGGCTCAAGCAACCGGGCTCACGAGCCGCGCATTGCGACACTACGAGAAGATCGGCCTCCTCCAACCATCACGGGTTGCGAGTAACGGGTACCGATTTTATGGCGACGCAGAGATTTCCCGGCTCTACAGAATTCTGTCTCTGCGCGCCCTCGAACTTCCCCTGGCGACCATCCAGGTCGTCCTCGAAGACGAAATGACGCTCGCCGTAGCAATCGCCTCTCACCTGTCGCTCTTAGAAGAGCGCCGAGACCGAACGAATCAACAGATCACCGCCGTGCAGCAAACCTTGGACGCAGTAACGAAAGGACAGACCATGACTATTGAAGAAATCTTTGCCGAATTTGATCCAACTAATCACGAGGCCGAGGTGCGGGAGCGCTGGGGCAATAAAGCCTGGGAGCGCAGTGCCAAGCGCCTCGACCAGATGAGCGATGACCGCCGCCGAGCGGAAGAGGAACGCAGCTTGCGGATCAATTCTGCGCTGCGCGACGCCGCAACCGCAGGCGACGACCCAGCCAGCCCCAGTTTCCAAGCGGCCGTCGGCGAGCACTATCGCTGGATCGCTGATTGGTGGGGCGGCCGCGAACCAGAGCGCGAAATGTACGCTGGCCTCGCTGAAATGTATGCGGCCGACCCACGCTTCGCGGCCACTTACGGTGGGCAAGAAAACGCTGAAATCATCCGCGAGGCGATCCAAATTTGGATTGCGGAAAATCTCGACTAATTGGAGCCAAGGTGAGTCGCGCTTCACGGGGTAATCGACCGTGAAGCCGATTCACCAGCACACGTGCCCGACGAGACGGCCGCAACGACTTGTCCGATCAAGGCTGTGCTGGAGCGCGAGAAATTATTCGAGGCTGCCAGAACATCGGCGCCCCCACAGTAGGACCCGCCGGGATCCCCAGGCCAAGGAACGTCTAATGCGCTCTTTGACCGTCTAAAAGCCCAGAACTGTCACTGCGTGCGGGATTCAGTCGACCAGTTGTGACACTCTACCTCTGGAGACGTCCACGACGTCCGCGGAGTCGGTCACCGACAGGCCACTCTCACGTAAAGACTGAGCCGCACGGCGAGCAAGCTCCGCCGCCCTCACCCTCAACTCAGAAGCGGTCCTGGTCGCCTCACGAGCTTGCCTGACAA
>CAYFQJ010000008.1:0-1534 GCA_964345205.1 uncultured Actinomyces sp.
CGTTGACGAAGAGTCGCGTCTGCTGGTGGAGCGCACGGAGGCCGCCCTCTACCGCGGAATTAAAGCGGTCAAACCCGGCCGGGAAATCAACGTGATCGGCCGTGTCATCTCTGCCTACGCGAAACGTTTCGGTTACGGAGAGGTTCGCGACTACACGGGGCACGGCGTGGGGGATGCCTTCCCCTCGGGCCTCATTGTTCCGCACTATGATGCGGCACCGGACTACAACACTGTGATGGAAGTGGGAATGGTGTTTACCATCGAGCCCATGCTCACTCTGGGCGGGATCGCGTGGAACCAGTGGGACGACGGCTGGACCGTTGTAACGGCTGACGGTTCGCGCACAGCACAGTACGAACACACAGTAGTAGTCACCGAGGACGGCGCGGACATACTGACTCTTCGCTGATCTCCTTATATGATCTTCAGTAAGACCGGAAATAAGTACAAGGACGTGCGAGGCTCGACGGTACCAGCCACTGCCACAGGTTTTATCACTGGGGCTGGCTACGTGGACCCCGCCGAAAGATTGGAAAACATAGCGTGAACAACATCGGCTGCGGTATCGACATTGGCGGATCAGGCATCAAGGCGGCTCTGGTTGATTTATCAACCGGCGAGCTCATCGGCGAGCGGATTCGCATTGACACACCAGAAGTTTCTACTCCTGCGGCGGTTGCCGACGTGTGTGCGGAACTGCTGACACAGCTCGAAGTCCCGGCGGGGGTACCAATTGGTATCGCGATGCCCGCACCACTGCCCGGGGGGATTGTGCCCTTCATGGCTAACCTTGATCCCAGCTGGGAAGGCATCCATGCCGGCCCAATGTTCTCCGAGCGGCTGGGTCACCCCGTCACCGTGCTCAACGATGCGGACGCCGCAGGTTTGGCAGAGGCCGTGTACGGGGCAGCCCGCGATAGCAAAGGCCTGACCATCGTCACCACTTTGGGAACTGGCATCGGTTCAGCCTTTATTTACAACGGCGTTCTGATTCCGAACGTCGAACTGGGACACCTGGAAATTGACGGGCGTAACGCCGAGAGCCATGCCTCAGCAAAACAGCGGGTGGATCAGGATCTGTCATGGGAAGAATGGACCAGCCGACTGCAGCGCTACTACTCGGTGGTCGAGCAGCTCTTCTCCCCCGACCTCATCGTCGTCGGTGGTGGAGTTTCCCGTAACCACGCGAAGTTCCTGCCTAACCTGGAGCTGCGCGCCCCCATTGTGCCGGCCGCTTTGCGTAACCGCGCCGGAATTGTTGGTGCCGCTGTCGCTGCCCGCGACGCTGAGGCCGCCAACAACTGAACCTAACAACGAGGACATCCACTCCACGGTTAGCACGGTACACTATGGAGTGGATGAGTTGGCCGGATGATCGCGGCATGAAAGCCCTAACTTTCGGGTCAGGGAAATGTCGAGGAACGTCCGGGCACCACAGAGCAGGGTGGTGGCTAACAACCACCCGGGGCGACCCGCGGGAAAGTGCCACAGAAAACAGACCGCCTGTGCAAACAGGTAAGGGTGAAAAGGTGCG
>CAYFQJ010000008.1:1544-19095 GCA_964345205.1 uncultured Actinomyces sp.
GTCCTTCTCATTGTGCTGCGCATCCGCAAGAAAAAGGCCAAGCAGAAGGCCGAGGCTGCTCGCCTCATACCTTCGGGTAGGCTGCTAGAGGCTCACGGCAACGTGAGTCCCAGATGGATGGTCATCGAACTGACAAATGGGAACCATTTGTTGGGGAACAGAACCCGGCGTACAGGCCAACTCATCCCCCACCCTTGAGGTGTTCGCACGTCGGCACCTCCCCCGGATCCGCATGAGGTGCCAAGAGTGAGAATCTGGTTGCCCCCTTCAGAAGGCAAAACCAACCCCACAGCGGGGGCGCCACTCCAACTGTCAGAACTGGCCCACCCGGAACTACGCCCTCATCGTGAAGCCCTAATTGCCGCACTTGCGGAACTGAGTTGCAGCGAAGATGCCGCCCAGAAACTAAAGTTAGGGCCGCGTTCACTGCCGGACTTGGAACTGAACTTACACTTAGAAACTTCTCCCGCCATCGGGGCGCTAGAACTCTACACAGGCGTCCTCTTCGACGCTTTGAATGCGGACACCCTGCCCGAGGACGCCCACCACCGCCTCGGGGAAACCGTCACCATCTTCTCAGCTCTTTTTGGACCGCTCCGTATCAGCGACGCCATCCCTAACCACCGCCTCGCCATCGGCATCAAAGTCCCCCCGATGGGTAACGTAGCCACATGGTGGCGAAACCTGTTAGGCGAGTTCGAGGCCGCTGTGGTCAGTGAAACAATCATTGACTGCCGTCCCGCCGCGTACCGAGCAATCGCTCCCGCTCCGGGCGCACATCGAATCGAATTGAACGCGGTGCGCCTTGACCACCTGGGAGGCCGCCGCCCAGTCACCCACCTTGTGAAGAAATGGCGCGGAATCGCCACTCGTTGGATTATTAACGACTGCGGTTTAGGTACTTCGGCGTCTCACGAGGAAACGGTGGCGGCGCTATCGGCCCTGCCAGAATTTGAGTCGGCCAGCACAGTGGAGACTGTAAGCGCCGTCGAGTTCGGCGAAATCAAAGCGACCCGAGCCGGAGGTTCCGTTCAGGTTGCCACGATAGTTATTCCTAAGCCGTAAGCTCCTAATTGCTGCTGGTTCTGACGACCAGATACTCGGTTTCGTCCGAAATATAGATCTGGTCCGCCGGCATTCCCTCCACATGCGCCAATTCCATTGCGGGAAGTTCGACCGGGGCGCCCAGAGGGTAACCGTCACGAACTTCGATAACGACCTGTGTCCCCAGAACTTTCTGGGCCCGGTCGTATTCACTACGTAAAGCCGCGTTTACTTCCTCAAGAAGTTCAGCGCGTTTGCTACGCAGCTCATTAAGTTGTTCTTCAGCAGCAGTGACGTCGGCATCCAGCTCGGCCCGAGTTTCTTCCTCATCTTTCGCGACAGCTTCGGCGGTGCGGCGTGTATCTGCAATACCGCGTTCTAAATTTTCGCTGCGGTCGATCAGCTCAATTTGCTGGTTTTCCAGGTCCTCAACACGAATTTTCATCCGCGCAATTTCGTGTTCCATCGCACTCATGTCACGCAGCGGGACCTTCCCGTCATTGAGTCGGGCCTGCTGTAGGTCTTGACGATTTTGAACCTTCGTTATTTCGTCCTCGACCACAGTAATTCGACGTTTCAGGTCGGCCACATCAGCTTCGGCGGCCGCGATAGCTAAGCGCAGATCAGCTTGCCGGCCCTTGAGAACTTCCAACTTCTGCAGTTGCGGGTGGGTTGACACCTGATGCTGCAGGCGGCCAATTTGCAGGTCCAACTGTTGCACTTCCAGGAGGTTCTTGTGCTCAACGGGGGAAGCTTTCATTTTGTTGGTCCTTTCAAAGGGGAACCCTGCGTCTGAAAGTGAGCAGACCAGGGTTCGGTAACCAAAGTCGATACGTCTACTGCCATTGTAGTTTCATTTGGGGGGAACCAGTTACCCAGCTGCCGCGCCAATTTCGGCAGCCACGGCCACTCGGTCGCCCAGTGCGAACCGCAAAGGAGTGCGGGGCCCCCGTCATATAGATGTTCCGAAGCCGGGTGGTGCCTCAGATCCGCTGTAAGGAACACGTCGGCCTCCGCCGCGCGGGCAGCTTCCAAATAGGAGTCACCGGAACCGCCCGAAACCGCCACCAAATTTACCGGGGCCTCCAAGTCCCCGCCAACGAATAGCCCGGTGGGACCAGCCGGCAGTGCCAGCGCGACGCTGGAGGCAAATTCCCGAACGGTTTGTGTTGGGACCGCGCCGATCCTGCCGATGCCCATTTGGGGGTTGAGTCCGGGGACCAGTGGCTCACTACTAGTAATTCCCACCAGCTGCGCCAGGGCGTCCGCAACTCCCCCCGGCGCCACATCAGCGTTCGTGTGGGCACAGTAAAGGGCAATGTCGGCACCAATCAGATCCGCTACCATCCTGCCCTTGGCGTCGTCGCGGCTCAGAAATGAGGTGCCGCGCAAATAGAGCGGATGGTGGGTGATGAGCAGATCATGGTTACCACTAATGGCTTCAGCGACCACCGCTTCAGTGGGGTCTACCGCCAGAAGCACCCGGCGGATCAACTGTTTCCGGTCCCCCAGGACGAGCCCGACGCTGTCCCAACTTTCCGCCCATTCACGTGGATAATGAGATTCGAAACGGGAAATTATGTCGTCAAGCGTCGGCGCGGCAAAGTTCGTCATACTTCTGTTCTACTACGAACCTGGTCACGTCACACAATCGGGTATCCGTCGAGGACCTGTTTCGTGAGGCGTGCCAACGAATCGAACCCATCCAAGGACAGCACGGACTCTAAGTGTCCCTGGACGCTGGCGACGCCGGGCCCCTGAAGTGAATGCACAAACATTGTGTCCGGTTCGGAGAGGACAGTCAGGTCAAACTTGGGGGTAATGCTTCCATTCCTAGCGACGGCACTAAACGTGTTGTAATAGCCGATCCGGACTTGTCCGGCCCCGAGTTCAACATCCAGGGCAGTCCCCTGTCGAGTTTCGGGAAGAGCCACAATTGGCAGTCCGGCCAAGGAACTCAGCACCTGGTGACTCAGGCACACCGCCAGGAGAGGACGCTTTGCGTCGAGGCGCGTCAAGATCAACTCTCGCAGTTTCACGATCCGCGGGTCCTCCAAATTGAGGGGGTCTCCCGGGCCCGGACCAAAGACAACCAGAGCCGCATCGGTGACGTCCGCGACCTCATCCCAGCGAGAAACCGTCACGGTCATGCCGAGGCGTCCCAGTTGGTGCGCGAGCATCGCCGTGAAATCGTCCTCGCAGTCAATCACGAGGACGTCTCCAGTTACCGTGATCGTCGGGGGCTGTTCGTCCCTCCAAAACGGCGCCAGGTGACGGTTACGATCAACTATGGTTTCGGCGACTCGCGGGTCCTCCAGTGCGGAATAGGGGCGCGAGCCTCGCGCCGCTTGTGGTGTGGATGCCAGCCCCAACGCGTGGAGCATCCCGGAAACTTTCGCTCGTGTTTCCGCGGCCTCTGAAAGCGGGTCCGAATGTCGAACCAGAGTCGCCCCGGCGGAAACCGTCACGTTCGGGGCATCCTCGGGGGCCGTCCCATCAATGAACGCTGTCCGAATCAGGATGGGCGCATCAACGTCGAACCCATCTTTACGGGGGGTGAAGCGGGCCAGGATCCCCGAATAGTACCCGCGACCGCCCGGTTCGTGGCGGGCAATCACGCGGCAGGCGTTCCCCATCGGCGAGCCGGTGACCGTCGGGGCGAACATGGTCAGACGCAAAATTTCGCGTGGATCCAGACTGGACCGCCCCTCCAGGAGATATTCGGTGTGGGTGACCCGTGACATTGGTTTCAGGAACGGGCCGTGCATCACTCCGCCCTCGGGACAGGCAGCGCTCATCATCTTGAGTTCCTCATCAACAACCATGACCAGTTCTTCGCTTTCCTTGCGGTCGTTGAGGAAATTTAGCAGCTCGTCGGTCGTGGGTGCCGAATCCCCATGACGCAACGTTCCCGAAATTGGGTTCATCAGCACCACGCCGTCAGTGCTGCTCACGTGCCGTTCTGGGGAAGCTCCAACCGCAATAAGGTCCGGGGTGACAAATAGGAACGTCCAATACGCCCCCGTTTCATCTTCCAGAAGCCGGCGATACCAAGTTAGAGCCGCCGACAGTTCATCCCCGTCGATACGCGCCCGATAGTCACGTCGGATCACGAAGTTGGCGCCCTCACCACGGCCAATTTCGTCCCGGATCACGTTCCGAGTTACCTCGGCATACTCTTCGTCGGTGAGGTCGAAGCCGAGGTTTTCAATTTTCGGGAGGTCGTCAGGGAGCTCGCTGACCAGCTGCGCTGCCGGCACGCTGCTGCTGGTGATCTCGGTCAGACAAAGGATGGCCGCATTGTCCTCAATCGCCGCGAATCCCCGCTCCTGAACTTGTCGAAACGGAACCATCGCCAGAACTTCCGTGTTGCTCAGGGGAATGTCGGCCAGGTTCGGAACCGCAACAACGTTACCTTTCAGCACGTCAACGGTGTCGGCACCTTGACGGTGAATGAGGGCGAACCCCCGTTGTTGGCTGAGACCGTAAATATCGGTGAAGGTTCCGGAGTGGGTAGTCATAGGAACACGCTTTCTGTTCCCAGCTGCACAGTTGAGTCAACCGCCGCTCGGAACGGTTGCATGCAAAAGCAGCCGCCTAGATAGGCAGCCACCATGCAGGAGTCAACTTCGTCATGCGGACCAGGATAACCCGGTGAAGTTCCGCTGTCGCGCCCGTCTCATTTCCGAGTGCTGCTACTGCTGCGTGGTCCACACCCCGGAGGTATCGGCGTCCCGGACCGCGTCCTCGACCGCATCAGCAAGTTGCGTGACATGACCCATTTTCCGATCAGTTTTGGCTTCTGCCTTGCCGTAGAGGTGGGTGGACCACTCGGGATGATGTGGGATGGCTGCCACCAACCCATCAAGGTGCTGTCCGAGCAGGTTCGTCATAATCGCGGGGCTCAGCAGTTCTGGCTGTGGCAGTGGCCACCCGAGAATCCCTCGGATATGCGCATCAAATTGGCTGAGGTTGCAGGCCTCGATGGTGTAGTGCCCCGAATTATGAGGACGTGGTGCCAGTTCGTTCACATAGATTTCACCGCTGGGGGCGACAAACATTTCCACGCCCATCACACCGACCAGGTCAATTTTGCGGGCAATTTCTTGGGCCAAGAGTTTGGCTTGGTTCTGCGTGGCCGCACTGATGCGAGCCGGAACAATGCTGCGGTGCAGGATGTTCTGATGGTGTTGGTTTTCCGCGACGGGGAACGTGACGTACTGTCCCTGCGGGTTTCCCGCGACTATTACCGAAATTTCCCGCTCGAAATTCACCCACTGCTCCAAAACGCAGGGAACTTCGTTCGCTAATTCCTGTGCGGCGGCCAGGTCCTTTTCATCTTTGAGGACGACCTGTCCCTTCCCGTCGTAACCGCCCCGGCTTGTCTTCAAAACGCAGGGGTATCCCACTTCGGCCACAGCCCCGGGCAGGTCGGCTGGTTCAAGTACCGGCCGGTAGGCCGCAATCGGCACACCCGCATCAAAGAGGAACTGTTTTTCAGCCAGCCGATCTTGGCAAATTTCCAGGGCCTTTGTTCCCTGCGGAACGCGTGTCAGCGAAATAGCCTCACGGAGCGTCTCGGCGCTGATATTTTCAAATTCGTAGGTGAGGACGTCGCTGCGCCGCGCCAGTTCCTGCACGGCCTCAACACTGTCGTAGGGCGCAACGATTTGTTCCGCGACGCGCGAAGCCGGACAGTTCGGCGTGGGGTCAAGGACAATGACGCCGTGACCACTAGCTATCGCGGCGGCGGCGAGCATCTGGCCGAGCTGTCCCCCGCCGATAATGCCGATGGTGGCATTCGGTTTGACCAAAGGTTCAAACTGCTGACGATCAGACGAGGTCGACACTGCTGGCCTCCGCCTGCTGACGCATCTCTTCTCGGCGCGACTCGACTTTCGCTGCGAGTTCAGGGTTGGTCATACTTAACATTTGGGCGGCAAGCAGTCCCGCGTTGATCGCTCCGGCTCGGCCAATCGAAGTGGTAGCAACGGGCACGCCGCCGGGCATCTGGACAATCGACAGCAGCGAGTCCATCCCCTGCAGGGCACGACTTTGGACGGGAACACCAATGACGGGAACTATCGTTTTGGCTGCGACCATTCCCGGCAGATGGGCCGCGCCACCGGCCCCCGCGATAATCACTTTGATGCCGCGCGGACGGGCGTCCTCGGCAAACTGAAACATGAGGTCCGGAGTGCGGTGCGCCGAAACTACCCGACGTTCATAAGGGACATTGAGTTCTTCGAGGACGTCGCAGGCATGCCGCATCGTTTCCCAGTCGGAAGAGCTACCCATGATGACCGCTACTTCCGGGGTGCGGCTCGCTTCGTTGACCACTTCGTTATTCATTCGATTCCGCTCCGCAACGATCTCTGCCAACACCCGCGGGTAAAGGACGTGTTCGACCTCGTGGATGGCACTTTCCAGTTCAGCCAGTGACATTTCGGGCCGAATCACGACTTCTTCTTGCGCGATAATGGGCCCCGTATCGACACCAGCATCAACGTAGTGGACGGTGACGCCCGTAGCCTTCACGCCTGCTTCATACGCCTCCACAATCGAGTTAGCCCCCGGGAAGGCTGGCAGCAGTGACGGGTGGATATTGACGATCTGCTGTGGATACGCGTCGAGGAGGGTACTGCCGAGGATCCGCATGTATCCGGCCAGCGCGATGAGGTCGATCCGCCGCATTTTCAGGTGCCGCTCGATCGCCGCTTCGAACTGTGAGCGCGACGAAAAATCTTCGAACCTGAACGTCGCCACTTCGACGCCGCGGGCCGCCGCTTTTTGAACTACCGGTGCGGAAGGGTGGTCGCAAAATAGGAGCGCCAGTTCCGCGTCGAGTTCTCCGGCGTCGATTGCCCGAGCTATCGCGTCGAAGTTACTGCCGGTCCCGGAGGCGAAAACCGCTAGTCGCGTGCGTTTCATGGATCCCTTTTCTCCCACTTCCGCTAGACCGAGGTGACGGAGTTAATTACCACGGGGTTGTCGCCCTCGCCGATGGCTGTGACTTTCCCAATCTGATAAACCGCTTCGTTATTGCTGGTGAGGATCTCTTCGAGTCTTTCGACGTTCTCGGGGCTCACAGCCATAACCATCCCCAGGCCCATATTGAAGATCTCGTACATTTCGTGGCGGGGAATCTTGCCGTACTCTTCAAGTGCGGTGAATACCGGCAGAACCGGCCAGGTCCCTTCGGTTACGGATACACCAAGCCCTTCTGGGAGCATGCGTGGCAGGTTCTCGACGAAGCCCCCACCGGTGATGTGGGCGATCCCGTTGATCAGGCGCTCTTTGACCAGCGGCAGCAGGGCCTCGACGTAAATACGGGTCGGCACTAGCAGTTCCTCGTCGAGGGTCCGGCCGCCAAGCCCGGAGATCTTTTGGTCGCCGGTGAAACTGTTGGTTTCAAAGAATACCTGTCGCACCAACGAGAACCCGTTTGAGTGGAGGCCGCTGGAGGGCAGCCCAACCAGGATGTCGCCCTCCTGAACCTTTTCGCCCGTGATCAGATCAGCCTTCTCGGCAATCCCGACGGCAAATCCAGCCAGATCGTACTCGTCCTCGCCGTAAAGCCCCGGCATCTCAGCTGTTTCTCCGCCGATGAGGGCGGCCCCTGCCTGCACGCACCCGTCGGCAATCCCCGAAACAACCTGCTCTAGTTGCGCCGGATTATTCTTCCCAGTCGCGATGTAATCAAGGAAATACAGTGGTTCCGCTCCCTGAGCGATGATGTCGTTGACGCACATGGCGACACAGTCGATGCCGATGGTCGAGTGAACGCCCGCGCGCTGGGCCACCAGCAATTTCGTGCCGACACCGTCCGTACCCGAAACGAGCACCGGTTCCCGCAGTTTGAACTGCGAGATGTCGAAGCAGCCGCCGAAACCACCGATGGCGCCCATCACCCCGGCCCGTTCAGTTCGTTTGATGTGGCGCTTGATGCGGGACATCACTTCATAGCCGGCCTCAACATTGACGCCCGCGCGGGCGTATGCGTTGCTCACTGTGTCTCCCTAGTATTTCAATCTGAGTGTTGCAGTCTTAGTGTGTCAGTTTTCTAGTGAAGCCAAGTACGCGGCTTCGTAGTCGTAAAGGGGCGTCGGGTAGTCGCCGTTGAAATACGCCATGCAAAGACCCGAATACGGCGCATCGAGGTTCAACCCGATCGCATCGATCAGTCCCTGTTCACTCAAGAAGCTGAGCGAATCGGCTCCGATCAGCTCGCGCATCTCTTCGATGGTGTGGTTAGCAGCCATGAGCTCTTTGCGGCTTTGAATATCGATCCCATAGAAGCACGGGTAGCGCAACGGTGGGCTAGCGATCCGCACGTGGACCTCAGAGGCACCGGCCTCTTTCAACAGGTCAACGATGCGTCGGGAGGTCGTCCCGCGAACAATCGAATCATCGATCATGACGACTCGTTTGCCCTGAACAACGCCCTGGACTGCCGACAGCTTCATGCGCACACCCTGTTCACGCATTTCCTGCGTGGGTTGGATGAACGTTCGCGCGACGTACTGGTTCTTTACCAGGCCCATTTCGTTGGGGATTCCGGTGGCCTCGGCGTAACCAGAGGCCGCTGAAATGGACGAATTGGGGACGCCCACAACCATATCGGCCTCAACTGGCGCTTCAGCTGCCAAGAGTTCGCCCATCTTTTTACGCGCCGCGTGAATGTTGACGCCCGCAATATTAGAGTCCGGGCGCGCGAAGTAGATGAACTCCATCGAACAGATCGCCGGCTGGATGTCTCGCGTGTAGTGCTCGATGTGGTAGCCGTCATCGTTAATGACAATGACCTCACCCGGTTTGATGTCACGGATGAAACGAGCACCAGTTGTTTCAAAAGCACACGTCTCACTGGCTACAACGTAGGCGCCGTTCGCCATTTGTCCCATCGCCAAGGGGCGGAACCCATTCGGGTCGAGGGCGGCGTACATGGCGTCGTCGGTGAGGAGGACGTAGGCAAAACCACCTTTGACCTTATTGAGGGACTCTTTGAGCGCCTCGATGAAGGTATCTTTGCGGCTGCGCCGGATCAGGTGCATCAGAATTTCGGTATCCGAATCGGAATGGAAGATTCCGCCCTCCGCCTCTAATTCTTCGCGGAGAGTCTGAGTGTTGGTCAGGTTGCCGTTGTGTGCCAGTGCGGTCGCGCCCTCGGTGAAACGGAACAGCAGCGGTTGGACATTGTCGATCGAGTCGGTTCCAGCTGTGGCGTAGCGAACGTGGCCGACAGCTGCGTCCCCGATGAGCCGGCGCATAGTTGATTCGCGGTCGAAGACCTGGGCCGCTAAACCCATGCCTCGGTGCCCGCGCAAATAACCGTTGTTATTTGCCACGATCCCGGCGCCTTCCTGCCCCCGGTGCTGCAGTGCTTGCAGGCCGAAGTAGGTGAGCCGCGAGGCGTCAGGGTGCCCCCAAATTCCGAAGATGCCACATTCTTCGTTGAGGCGTCCGCCGGTGTCTCCGTCGAAGCTTGCGTTGTTGAGAGAGGTGTCCATCGCCGACTTATTCACTCGCTGACAGCCTCAAGACGTTCGAGGACGGTCTCGTAGACGCTCACCAGGTCGCCCAGGTCGCGACGGTAAACATCTTTATCCAAGTGTTCGCCGGTTTCCTTGTCCCAAAGTCGGCAGGTATCTGGCGAAATTTCATCTGCCAGAAGGATCGCGCCGGCACCATCACGACCAAACTCCAGTTTGAAGTCGACCAGATCGATCCCGCAGGAAGTAAAGAGTTCCTGCAGCGCGGTGTTGACGACCAAAGCCTGGCGGCGAATCTCCGCTAACTCTTCGGGGGTTGCCAGTTCCAACAGCCGGATATGGTCCAGATTGATGAGGGGGTCCCCCAGGTCATCGTCCTTGTAGTAGAACTCGACGACAGGGAAGTTGAACGGTGTCCCCTCGGGGATCCCCAACCGTTTCGAGATCGACCCGGCGGCGATATTGCGCACCACTACTTCTAACGGAACGATCTCGACGGCCTTCACTAACTGTTCCGTTATGGAAAGCTCTTCGATGAGGTGGTTCGGGATGCCCAACTCAGTCAGTGCCATAAAAATGCGGCTACTGATCTGGTTGTTGAGTATGCCCTTGCCGCTGATTTGGTCTTTCTTTTCACCGTTAAACGCGGTCGCCTGGTCTAAATATTCGACCCAAAGGACCTGGTCGTTTTCGGTGGCGTATAGTTTCTTGGCTTTACCTTCGTAGAGCAGTCGGCCTTTTGTTGCCACCTGAGGTTCCTCCCCGTTGGATGACGAAAGCGGCACCGCACCTGGCGCCACCACACTCGACGATAGCGATACCGACTCGGCCCGGTCAAAGAGCGCCCACATGCTGAGGAAGCAGAGCGAAGGAGCCCCACAAATCAAGCTATCTGTCGAATTATCGCGGACTAAAGTCACACTTATGCCTCGGACGAAGGCGCTGAAGCGTTCCGTGGCGCACCCCGGTACCGATACACCATCGCGGGACGGTGAGCACCATTTGAGCGCCTCTCGCCAGTGGGTTCTAACAGTTCCGACCCCAGCATTTGGCGCCGGAAATTCGCTGCATCCATGCGTTCACCTAGGACTGCCTCGTACACTTGCCGCAGTTGAGAGAGCGTGAATTCGTCACCGATCAAGTGGTGCGCTACTTCCGCATATTCCACTTTGTTTCGCAGCCTCCACTGCGCATACTCAATGATTCTTGCGTGGTCGAACGCGAGCGCGGGCAGTCCCGACACCGGAAACCACGCCACGTTTTCGGCACCGGCCAAGACGGTGCCGGGCTTCGCATCGACAACTGCCCAGTAAACTATCGAGATAATCCGATTGGCCACGGTGCGGTCGGTCTCTCCAAAGGTGTAGAGCTGCTCCAGATACTCAGGGCGAAAACCAACCGTCTGCTCTAGTGTGCGTTCTGCCACATCTGTTAGGGACTCCTCCCAGGTTACTGGGCCACCAGGAAGGGCCCAGTCCCCCAGGAAGGGCTCGCGGATCCGGCGCACCAGTGGTAGCCAAATTTCGGCGTCTTTCAACCCAAAAATGACTGTCGAGACGGCAGTGGGTGGCGGCAGTTCGGACCGTTCACTAACGTTTGCGCCCGGAACAAAATATCTCATCGCCGCCAGCCCCCTTATGGTCACTATGACCATAACTGTGTCTATTTGTGCTTACGATGCTATCCAGTAACACCCTCGTACACAGAAAGGCTACACAATGTCCGCAATTGAAAGCGCCGACGTCGAGGCCCGGGACCAGAAGGAAACCAGCCTGTTAGATCAGTTGGACAGCTTTCCGTTCACTCCTCGGCACCGACGCGTTCTGCTGGGATCAGGCCTTGGGTGGGCTTTCGATGCGATGGATGTCGGGCTCGTTACCTACATCATCGCTGTCCTCAGTAAACAGTGGGACCTGTCTGATTTCCAGCGCTCACTCATCGTCTCGGCCGGCTTCATCGGGATGGCCATTGGCGCCACCCTCGGCGGAAAACTGGCTGATCATATTGGACGTCGCAACGTTTTCACTTTGACGCTAATCGTTTATGGTGTGGCCACGGGCGCCTCAGCTTTTGCTGGTGGGATCGTTCCGCTGATTATCCTGCGCGTCATTGTTGGTTTAGGTCTGGGCGCGGAACTTCCCACCGCCTCCACACTGGTTTCGGAACTGTCACCACGCCGAATTCGTGGTTCGATTGTCGTCTGGCTCGAAGCTTTCTGGGCGGCCGGGTGGATCCTCGCAGCCCTCATCGGCTTTTTCGTCGTCCCCTTGAGCGATAACGGTTGGCGTTGGGCTTTTGCAATTGGTGCCCTCCCCGCCCTCTACGCCGTCTACATCCGTTGGGACGTTCCCGAATCGGTACGGTACCTCCTTAGCAAAGGCCGCGTCGCTGAGGCCGAGAAAGTTGTGGATGCTTTCGCTGAGTCCGCCAAACAAGCGGGCCAACCTCTACGAGTAGAGACTCCGGTAGCGGAACCCCCCGAACATTCGTCATCCGAGAAGCAGTCGCTCTTCTCGCCTGAGCTGCGCGCCCGCACCATTGCGATCTGGACCATTTGGTTCATGATCAACTTCGCCTACTACGGCGCGTTCATTTGGATCCCCTCGATCCTCCACGCTGGTGGCTTCACCCTGGTGAAATCTTTCGGTTTCACCCTGATCATTACGCTCGCCCAGATCCCCGGGTACGCACTGTCGGCCTATCTGATTGAACGTTGGGGGCGCCGCCCCACCCTCGCCTTCTTCCTCGCAGGTTCTGCGGTGAGTGCCATCGCCTTCGGGTTCGGCTTCGCGGAATGGGCAGTGATCCTAACCGGATGCATGCTCTCATTCTTCAACCTGGGAGCCTGGGGGGCGCTTTACGCACTGACACCAGAAATTTACCCGACGGCAATTCGCGCTACTGGAACCGGAACAGCAACGGGCTTCGGGCGCCTCGCCTCAATCTTGGCGCCCTTCGCCGTAACTGCTCTGCTGGCCGTCGGTGGGGTTACCGATGGAAACCGGACGTTGCTTTTCATCGTCCTATCGATCGCCTTCGTGATCGGGGCCGCAGCGACCAAGTTCCTCCCGGAACTCAAAGGTGCGGTGCTAACTGAGTAGCAACGCCATTTGTATCAGCTGGCCGGGGTTTCGTCCTCTTCACGCAAGCGCGGGACGCTTGTGAGTTTGGGGCGAACCCCGGTTTTGCCTGCATAGAAGTCGCGAACGATATCCATATCTGCCCGCACATTTCCGGTGAGCCTAATTTCGGGCCCCAGCCCCGTGGTGTTGGTGCTCCGATCCACGAAGCAGAGCACAACTGGGACGTCAGCTGCCTGGGCAATGCGGTAGAAGCCCGACTTCCAATACTCGCGCAACCCCCGCGTTCCCTTCGGCGTGATCGCCAAAACCGTCCCCGGGTTGTTCTTCAGCAGATCAGCCATGTCATTGGTGAGGCCGTGTGCCGAGGAACGGTCCACGGGAATGCCCCCAAGTTTGCGCATGAGGCCGCCGAACGGCCTCTTGAAAATACTCTTCTTCCCCAACCAGCGAAAGTGCATGCCCGTTTGGCCTGCGATGGCCAACATGAGCACAAAATCCCAGTTCGACGTGTGCGGTGCGCCAATGACAACTGCTGAACCTTTTGGCGGTTCACCTTCAACAACCAGGTTCCACCGTGAGAGTTTGAAAAACCACCCCGAAAGCACTTTGCGTAAGCCCATGGCTGTAGCCTAAGGCCCCGAGGGGTGGAAACAGAAACTGTCTCGGCGGTCCAACCCGCTAGAGTCGACTCATGGAATACCGGCTCATGTTACGTTCCCACAGTGGCAGACGAAATTTCGTGTTCTTTGTGGTGGCTGCCGTCATCTTCGTAGTGGTCGTCGCCATCTCCGACGGTCCTAAGCAGTTGCTCTTCTCGTTCCCCTTCCCCTATGCCATTTTGGTTTGGGGTTGGTGGGCCGGCATTTGGCCCGCCTGCGAGCTGAGTAGCGAAGGCGTCTTAGTTCGAAATATGTTCCGCACCGTGGCCATTCCGTGGCGCGCGCTGAAGGCCGTCAAGCCGCATTTGGGCCTCTACTTGGAAGCTCAGGTCCAGGCGCATGATGTGCAGCGTTTCTACGTGTCAGCAGTTCCCGCGCGGGGCGGTTTCCGTTCCGCCAAGAAGGCAAATGAGGGACTCCCCGATTTCAACTTTGATCGTTCTCCGGTTCCCTCGGTTTCAGTCGGGCCAGGAGTGGCCGCGCGCCTAATCGAAAACGAACAGTTCTACCTGGCGAACCCTGCTTCGCGCCCAGAACTGGCATCATCGGCGCTGACTTCTCTGGCAGCACACCAGGAGGCCCACCGGCACCAGGTTCCCCTTTTTCCGGCTGCGCTCGAAGTGAAAAAATATGCGACAGTGCGGTGGAACTACGCGCAGATCGCCCTGGGAGTTTCAGCTATTTTGGCGGTGGTCATCAGAATCATCTGGTTGTGACCTGCTGTTCTACCAAGATTGTGGTGGTAACAGCATGAGGGCCTCCCAGCATTTGCTGGGAGGCCCTCACCGTTACGAAACTTTACCAACGTCAAGTTGAGTAAATTTCGTACCGTTACTTCACGTATCCGATGTTCTCGGCCTGAACGCTGCTCATGCCGAACGCACCATAGTTGGCGAGGTCGGTGGGCACAGCGGTCATCTCGAGGCGACGGTAGATGGGAAGGAACATGACGTTTTCCCAAACCAGAGCGTCGACTTCGTTACCAAGAGCATTACGCTTTTCGATGTCGGCTTCGGCGTTGATCAGTGGGATCAGCTCATCGATGCCTTCAACACAGGTGCGAGTGAAGTTCGACCCATTGGGTGCCATCGAATCGCAAGAGTACAGCTGACCAACGTTGTGCAGCGGGTAGGGTGTGCCCTGCCAAGCGAAGGTGGTGACGCCGAACTGGCCGTCGGGGACGACAGAGGTGAAGAAGTCTGCGGAGGAGACGTTCTGGATCTCAACCTTTACGCCGATCTCCTTCAGCTGGCTCTGCAGCAGTTCACCTTCTGTCTTTGAGGTCGACACGTCAGGAAGCATCGCGTAGGTGAACTCTAGGGTTTCGCCGTCGCGGGTGCGGTATTCGTCTCCATCTTCGAGGACCCATCCCAACTCGTCGAGTTCAGCCTGGGCCTGTTCCGGTGCGTATGCGTCGTTGGGGGAGTTGTCCTGGTAACCTACCTGGCCGGGCATGAAGAAGTGGTTCCCCATTGCGAGGTCAGCGGGATCCAGGTCGGGGATGCCGGCCATGTCAGCAGCGGTGATTGAGGCACGGTCGATTCCGCGAGTAATCGCTTGGCGTACGGCAACGTCTTGCAGGACACCTGATTCGGCGTTGAAGGTGAAGTGACGCCACTGGAGTCCACCAGCGCGACGAACTTCCGCGGTCGAGCGGTTCGCGGCCTGCTTGTACTGTTCCCCATCGATGATTCCGGAGAGTACATCGAGCTCACCGTTGGCAAAGGCCGTGGCGGTAGCAGACGGGTCAGCTTCGCGGAAGGTTACTGAGTCCAGCAGCGCTTCTTCGCCCCACCAAATCGGGTTGCGCTTCAGTGTCAGAGTTTTCTGCGCTTCGTTCACGTCCGTGATTTGGAAAGGTCCGGTGAACCAGTCAGTGTTGAGAGTGTTCCAACCTTCGTTGAAAGTTTCAGCATCGGAAACACCCGCGGCCGGCTGTACGGAACCGAAAGGAGCTGACCAATCAGGGTAGGTGCCGTCGAACGTGGCGACAACTTCGAACTCGTCTGCGCCGGCCTCGATCGAAGTGATCGAGCTGTAGCCGTCTGTGGATGCACAGACGAACGCTTCGTTGGTGCCGTTGCAGGCATTCCAAGTGGCCTGGTAGTCGACAACGGTAATTGGTGTGGAGTCGCCCCAAACGGCATCTTTGTTAAGTTTGAGGTGGACGACCTGGTTGCCGTCTTCAACTTTACTTTCGAAAGATTCGATGTAGTTGGGGTTCTTGTCGAAGGAGCCGTCTTCAGCGAAAATGAAGTTCTGCACGTTGATGAACATGGCCATTGTGGAGGCCTGGTCAACGTTGTTGCCCGGAACCGTCATAATGTTGTAGTTGGTGGGCATGGTACTGATGGCCATGCGAAGAGATCCACCGTTGGCCAGTTCGTCGCGCGACTTCGCGTTAATATCGCTGAGGGCAAGATTGCCCGTGTCTTTAGATTGCGCTGAGTCGCCACCGGCGGAACAGCCCGCCAGGGTCATAGCGCCAACCGCGGCGACTGCCACGAGGGCCCGAACTGTACGTTTCACGTTTTTCTCCATCTACTGTTAACAATAATTCTCAAATGCCGACGCGCCCCTGGGTGGGATGAGTCGGCATCGATGCTTTAGACTTTGCAGGCCCAATATTTCAAAACTGTCAGGCAAAGTCGGACTTCCGCGCGCCGCTAGCACTTGCCAGCACACGGCAGATACAGAAAGAGACTACCCCACGCAACCGAATACCGGTACGTGAGATAGTCGCCACTGTGAAACTGCGGCCAAGCCGTGACCTTCAGCCTCTTAAGGCCAGGGCCCCCCAAAAGTTAGAAAACCTTGATTTTCTGCGGGAAGTGGCAAGCAGTTCGCAAGTCGTGACTCTGCGGTGGTGCTTCAAGTTGGGGATCAACGTTGATGCACTGTTGTTGCTGACCTGGGGAAAGCTTCTTGAATAGTGGGCACCGAGTGCGGAAACGACATCCAGAGGGCGGGTCCGCCGGGGAAGGAAGGTCCCCTTGCAGCAGGATCTGGTTTCTGCTGCGCTCTTTGATGGGATCCGGAATCGGAATAGCTGAAAGTAGCGCCTGAGTGTACGGGTGTTGCGGTTCGCTGAAGACCTCTTCGACGTCACCAATTTCAACGATCCGTCCCAGGTACATGACGGCCACTCGGTCAGCAATATGGCGCACAACCGACAGGTCGTGGGCGACGAAGAGGTACGACAGCCCCAACTTCGACTTCAGATCGTCAAGAAGGTTGATCACTCCGGCCTGGATCGACACATCGAGCGCGGAAACTGGTTCGTCGAGAGCCAGAAGTTTCGGTTCGAGGGCGAGCGCACGGGCAATTCCGATCCTTTGCCTCTGCCCGCCGGAAAAGTGGCGCGGGTACCGGTTCAAGTGAGCTGCTTCCAGGCCGACCAGTTCCATCAGCTCGGCGGTTCGTGCGGCCGTTTCGGCTTTGCTGTACCCGTTGTACTTGAGGGGTTCACCAAGGATATCTGAGATCGGCATGCGCGGATCCAAAGACGCCATCGGGTCCTGGAAGACGACCTGAAGGTCCTGACGGACGTCTTTGCGTTCAGATTTCGTCAGCTCAGCAGTGTTCTTACCGAAAACATTGATTGTCCCCTGTTCAGGGGCGAGCAAATCTAAAATTTGCAGCAGTGTCGTCGTTTTACCGCAGCCGGATTCGCCAACAAGTGCGAGGGTTTCCCCAGTCTTTATTTCGAACGACACGCCATCGACAGCGTGCACTGTTCCGACTCGCCGCTTGAGGATAGCTCCCTTAGTTAACGGGAAGGTTTTAACCAACTCATCCACGGTGAGGATCGTTTCACGAGAGTCACGATCCCGCCGGCCAGCGCCGCGGTCAATTTCGCGTGGAACTGGGAAAATATCAGCATACGTCCACTTATTGTCCCAAATCTCCGCGGACCGCAAGCAGGCCGCCGTGTGTTCGCGGTCATGCTCTTCATCGTCCTGCGGGGCTGAAGCTACGGTCCGTAAAGTCGGTTCACCGTCAAAACAAGCCGCTTCGGCCAGCGGACAACGAGGAGCGAAGGGACATGCGGTGGGAACGGTCAGCATCGACGGTGGATTGCCGTCGAGCGTTGCGAGTGCCTCATCCGACTTCTTGTCTGGCCGAGGGAGCGCCCCGAGCAAACCGATTGTGTACGGCATTTGGGGTGCGTAGAAAATATCGTCAACAGTTCCAGACTCGACGATGCGCCCGGCGTACATGACCTGGACATTATCCGCCAGGTCGGCGACCACTCCGAGGTCGTGGGTAATCA
>CAYFQJ010000009.1:0-19047 GCA_964345205.1 uncultured Actinomyces sp.
GTAGATAACTGCCGCCAACTGCTGCTCGTTGAGCCACTCAAGGAGAGCTTGGGCGTCGCTGGTGGCGTTCCCGTAATGGCTGGCGTTTCCCCACGCTCGTGTGAGGGTCGCTGCTTTCGAGTCGGGAGCCACCGCCGTTTTTCGGTCAGCGTCGGAAGTTACGGCAGGCCCAAGGTCAGAGGCCGCGAATGCATCAAATAGGTCCATAGCGCATCTAGCTTACGTTGCTCTACCGTTTTAGCAGGGCCTGTCCCAGATGGACCGTGTCGGTGAAGCTCATATTGGGCAGGTAGGCATGAGAGATTGCCAAACCGACCATCGGCAGCGAACCCACTGTCGGGACGACCAGGTAGACCGGAACGTATTCGGGCTGGAACTTCGCTTTGAACTTGAGGAGCGAACGGAAACCGTAGACCGGTTCGAGGGTTCGCCCGAGGAAATCCAGCAGAGTGTCCAGTGCCGCAGCGGAGGAACCTTCATCCGCTGAGTCTTCAGCCGGCGACTGGGAGTTCTTCGCGTGGGCCAGCGGCGCACCTGAAAGTGAGAGCACCTGGTATCCCTCCTGCTGTCCCCAAAGGGCCGCCGAGGCGATCAGGTACTGCATGACCGGCGGGAAACCGTCGTTGAGGCGCCGCATGAAGTCCAGAGTCCAACCGATGGTTTTTCCGTCGGCAAAAATAGGCATCCAGGAGGTTACTCCCTGTACGACTTCGTTTTCGTCGACGGCCACCAGGATGCGAACATCCGGATCGTCGAGCTCGGCGACGCCGCCGAGGGTGAATCCCATCTCAGGCAGCGGTTTTTCATCCACCCACTGCTCCGAAATCGCTTTGATTTGGGCGAGGTAGTCGGCAGGAAGGTCGTCATAGTAGAACCACTCGGTGCGAATATTTTCCTTCTGGGCCCGGTTGAGGGCGGAGCGGATCGGTTGGAACTTGCCGCCCTTAAAGGCCAGATCAGGCAGGTTCAGCACTGTCTCTTCGGCCACTTCCAGACGCGGCCATCCCCACTTGTCGGTGATTTCAACGACGGGAGAATGCACGGAGTACAGTGCGGGCGTCAGCCCCTGTTCACCACAGAAGAAAACGAATTCGCGTAGGACCTCCTCGAGATCTTCCGGTCGTGCCGCCGGTTCAGTGACGGTGAGAGCCACATTTTGGTCGGCCCTAAACGCGATACCTGCTTCGTAACTGGCCGACTTCCAGTAGTGGTTCCCGTCCCACGTGCTCATCCACGCCATTGACCCGGCGTTGGTGTCGCGAACCAGCTGTGTGTATTCTTCGCGGCTAATTGCCCCCGGCAGCTGCCTCAAACGGAATGAGCGCAACAGCAGGATTCCGGGTGCCACCCCCGGGATGAGCTGCAGCCGGTTCGGCAGCCCCTGGGCGTCAGTAATGCCGTCCTGGGCCAGCGGGGTAACAGTGGTGAGGATGGCGGAGGGGAACAGTCTGACGACGAACTCGACGGTCATGACCCACAGGGTTTCCCACGGGTTCGGATAGAGCCGCATGAAGAGGGCAACTATCACGAGGACGGCCCAGGTTGCCGCAGTGATGAGGCCCAGTTTCGCCCAGAGACGCCTGTAGGTCCCGGCCACGGCCCGAACAGTGAAGAGTCGGCTTGAAGCCAGGGTAACGATGAGGATGATGACGGGAACTACGACGGGAATTATCAGTCGCGCCGTGGGGAGCCCCGCATCAGTGAAGCCTAAAGCGTTGGCGCCCTCGGACCAGGACTTCACTTCGTTCCAGCTGACACCCAAGTTGATGAGGGCGACCAGAGCGGTCAAGCCCTGGAGGAGCAGGGTGCCCAACCAGGCGGCGCGGCGCCCTCGACGCAGACCCCAGGCGAGCACCAATTGCAGCAGCAGCGGCATGACCGCCAGGAACTGGAAACCCTGGCCGTCGCGCACCAGGAAGTCGTAGTGGTTGCATTCGCCAGTGGTGACGCCGTCGGTGCACAGTGCTGCCAGTTCGCCGATCGGGATCCGCTGCCCTTCGGCAGCATATTTGAGGAGAGAAAGCACACCTGTCATCTCGGTTGAGAACAGTGAAACTAGAGTTCCAATGACGATGCCCGCCACGGTCAGCGCGATAAGGGTACGACCATCTTTATGGGGCATCACCGTGGTTTCGGTGGCGATTCGTGCGTCCCTCCAGACGAGGGCGCCCGCACCGAACCCAACCAGAGCGATGACGACAGCAAAAATCGTGCCCAGGTACCCGGCGAAGAGCACCATCATTAGGAGGAACGTGAAGACGAACGTCAGGATTCGGCGTCGCCACATTTGTTGCATTTTGTTGCTGGCGGCGCAGGCCACCCCGATTAGGAAAGCCACCGGACCCACAATTGACTGGCCGGATAACAGTTCACCCCACTGGTGGTCGACACCGTTGATCCCCAGGACCAGCAGCAGCGTGAGGCCGACGCTCAGCCAGTACGTCGCGAACCCAACAACCGCGTAGTAGAGCGAACCGATGGTTCTTTCCATCCAAATACCAACGCTGAGTAGCAGCAGAACATCGAGGACGACCTGCCCCAGGCTATTGGTCCAGAAGACAGCGGTGGCAAAGGTCCACCAGCCGTGACCGATTCCCGCGGCAATGTAGGGCTCGAGAGTTTCGCGGCCCACCGCCACGATCACCACGTAGACGGCGATGGTCAGCAGGGCAACGACGACGCTGACCGGCCCCGAACGACACCAGCGGCCAAAACTGCCCAGAGTCGCTTTGACGTGGCGTAAGACTTGTTCGTCTGATTCGGATGATTGCGCGGGGGCAACAACATCGGCATGCTGGTTTGGCATTTTCCACACCTTCAAGCAGTAACGGCCCGGTTTCAGCCCGGCGGTTCAGATACTTTGTACTATGCGAAATCCTACCGAACTGCTCCGACTTTGCACCCGAGGCGCTGTTGAAACGTGTATGACGGTCCCCTCCGCCGCCCTTAAGGAACTACTCTGACGCTATGACACTCCAAGGTTCCAAACCAGTAAACAGTTTCATCCTGCCTTCCGGCCGAACGATCGGTTGGTTAGAGTTCGGCGATCCACAGGGGTTCCCCGCGCTGTACTGTCACGGAACTCCCGGATCCGGACTGGAAGCCGAGATTTTTGACGAACCCGGAAAGACCCTAGGGGTCCGAATCATCTCTCCTGATCGCCCCGGAATCGCCCACAGCGACCCCGCTGAAGGCCGCACCGTTGCCGACTGGGGCAACGATGCCGACGAACTGCTGCAACACCTGGGCTGTGAAGAGTACTCGACCTTCGGATGGTCAGGTGGCGCGCCCCACGCGCTGCTCGCCGCACTCCAAAGTCCCGAGAAAGTACGGTCAATCGGGCTGCTCGCTCCACTGGGGGACACCCCTCGCTGGGCTACCAAACTGGAGCGAGCCGCGGTTCGCCCCCTTCACACTGTCCTCAGCGCCGTCACCAAACTCCCCAATATTGGGGCTTCACTACTGTCCACGGCCCTGGGCGTCGGGGATCCCGACCCGCGCCGCTCCCGCACCAGGGACCTCAGCTTCTTGGGTAGGTCACTCCAGCGCAGCCAACGACAAGGCAGTGAGGGAACCATTAACGACCTCATCACCATTGTGGAGCGTTGGGGGACGTCTCTTCCCGAAATCGGCGCCCAGCTGGCCGCGCTGGACGCTCCGCTGCCCATCACCATTTGGCAGGGCGGGAAAGACACCACCATCCACCTGCGCCAAACCCAGGCCCTGGCGCGGCAACTGCCCCACACCACCCTCTGGGTTGACCAACCCGCCACGCACCTGCAGATTCTCTTGGACCACCCCGCAGAAGTGCTGCAAACTCTGTTGCGCCCTCGCACTTTTTGAGGAGCTGGGGCCTAAATAATGTTGCGTTGAACCGCCCAGCGTGTCAGTTCGTGGCGGCTTGAAAGCTGCAGTTTACGCAGGACGGCCGAGACGTGAGTTTCGACAGTTTTGATGGAGATAAAGAGGTCGCGCGCAACTTCTTTATACGAGTACCCGCGAGCGATTAGCCGCATGACTTCCTGCTGCCGGGCGCTGAGCAGATCAAGCTCATCTTCCTCATCAGAGACGGCGTTCGCCCCGAATGCGTCCAGGACAAAACCGGCGAGGCGCGGACTGAAGGCGGCATCACCAGAGGCAATACGGAAAATAGCTTCGATCAGATCGTCGGGAGCAATCGACTTGGTGACGTAACCGCGGGCACCGGCGCGGATGACCGATACAACATCTTCGGCCGCATCGGAAACGGAGAGCGCCAAGAAGCGCGTATCCGGAAGGTTGGCGCAGGCAGCGGCAACTTCGGCCCCTCCTCCACCGGCTCCCCCGGGAAGGTGGACGTCAAGAAGGGCAACGTCCGGTTGCAGCTCCTGGCACAGGGCGATCGCCTCGTCGACTGTGGCGGCCTCACCGATGACGTCTAAGTCGGCCCCCGAAGCTCGCAGTTCAGCTTGGACACCGGCGCGGACCAGCGGGTGGTCATCAATTACTACGAGGCGGACTGTCACTTCACTGCTCCTTGATACGGGCCGTTGGGAACTGAAAAATTAGGGTTCACAGGCGGCACAGCGCCACTGCGCGGAACAGACAGGTGAACCTCTGTGCCAGTTTGCGGTCCGGTCCGAACTTGGGCCCGCCCACCTACCCTTTCGACGCGGCCATAAATCGAGTCGCGCAAACCGTGCCGATCCGCGGGGATCTGGTCAATATCGAAACCGGCCCCAGAATCTTTCACGAAAACTTCGACCCGTTCGGGGCCAACTTCCAAATATACCGAAATCGGAGCTTCACCATGCAGGAGGGCGTTCGTTAGGGCCTCGGCGCCCCCCAAACAGGCGGCAACCTCGTTCTCTCCCGGTGCAGCGTCACCGACCGCCACGAAGGAAATTTCCACGCCGTGGGAACTTTCCGCCGCGGTCACCTTCTCGCGCAGTAGCGCCGCCGTTGACGTTCCCGGGTCGGGGTGTCCCGTGTAGAGCCACGCTCGCAGTTCCCTCTCCTGGGTGAGGGCGAGGACGCGTACCCGAGTCGGATCCTCAGCGGCCCCCCGAATGAGAGTCAGGGTTTGCAGGACTGAGTCGTGCAGGTGTGCGGCGATATCAGCCCGCTCCGTTTCGCGCGCCTGCCGCAATTGTGTTTCTGAGAGGTCCCGATTGACGCGCACCACGATCGGGACGGCAGCGGCTGCCAAAACCACCATGATTATTGCTCCCGCCATCGCCGCCACGTTGAGGGCCGGTCCCGCCAACTGGGTGCCGACGAGGAGGAAAAGTCCCCCGACCAGCAGAATGACCGAAGCCGTAATGGTGAGGAGGAACCGGGGCCCGCGCCACTGGCCCCGTTGGGGGACAACAGTCCACCCGATTGCCAAGCCGAGGATCATGAAGATTACGGCGATCACCACGGCCCAGTTCCAATGCCACATCCACTGGCCCGCCGCGACCACCAGGGCCACACCGAGGAGGAGCCCCCCGGCCAGCAGAAAACGGGTCGAAACGGTCTGAGCGTATCCGCCAGTTGCATTGCGGGACAGGCGGGGCCGCAACCGCTGGGACCCCCCAGCGGCGCCCTCCCCGGGGTTCTCTAAGGGAAGGGTCAGCATGAGCCACAGGTACAGCAGCGCAGAACTGCCCAAAGCGGGCAACCCTAAAAGGAAAGCCATGCGCACACGGTTCACCGGAATCCCCAGGTGCACTGAGACGCCGGAACAGACACCACCCATTACGGGAGGGGGCATATCGGCACTGGTGTTTCGTGCGCGACGCAGTGGCAACCGCCGCCGGGGCGTTCCCCCGTTTGGGGGCACGGAGCCAAACTCAGAGTCGTTCTTCACCCCTCCATAGTGTCAGAGGGGCACGGCCGCCACCAGGGTACCGGGGTGAAGTTAAGGGGTAACTCAGGGCCTTACCCGATGGTCTGAGCTGCCTAGAAGCGTCATAGTTGAAATATGAATGAATCGACCGACTTCCCTTCACCATTGCCGAGGCCGCCCAAATGGACCGCACCACCCCCAGAGAACAATTTCTTTTCCTCCCTGCGCCGTTGGGGGTGGACACGGAACCAGCCGCGGTGGATCGGCGGAGTCTGCCGCGGCATCTCCGATCGGAGCGGGCTGGACGTCGCCCTCGTACGTGGAGCAGTAGTCGTCCTGAGTGTGCTCTTCTGGGTCCCAGTGCTCCTTTACGGGCTGGCTTGGATGCTGCTTCCCGACCGAGCGACGGGACAGATTGAACTCGAAGACGCCATCGCGGGCCAGTACAACTGGAATCAGCTGTGGGCCGCACTGTTTATTCTTATCGGAATCATTAACCCGATCCCCTACATCATGCTGTTCTACGCGCCCTGGTACGCGATCTTTGGGGTTGTCTTCTTGGTCGCGGCCGCTTCAGTAATTGTCTGGGCGTCCCTCGACAATTCCCCATCGTCCCGCGCCGCATACAGCGAAACGATTTTCGTCGAAGAAACCACGGAATCCGCCGGACAGCCCCAGCAGCCCAGCCGGCCTCAACAACCCAGCTGGCCCCAACAACCCAGCTGGCCCCAACAACAAGGTGCACCCATGAACTCCCCACAGCCAAACGTTCCTCCCCCAGCGTCATACACCCCATTTGTCGCGGCTCCAGCAGTCGTTTTCCCACCACGGAGCATCTCGCACCGCACCCGAATCATCATTCTGGGTTCTCTGCTGCTCCTTGCGGCCGGGATGCTCGCTGGCGGCCGAGTGCTCGAGGATATGGGTTTCGGCCAAGCGGTGACCTGGACCTACGCAATTTTCGCTGCCGTCGCCCTCGCCATATTCGGCATAACTTTGATCGCGGCGGCACTTCGAGGCCGCACCGGCGGCTGGTTCACCGTTCTCTCGGTGATCGCAGCCCTAATCCTTGTCCCCACCGGGCTCCATTCTTCTAATGCCGTGGACTTTATTGATAGATACGACGCGCAAATCGAGCAGCCTCCACCTGTCGAGCAAATCGATAGTTGCGCAGACAACTGCTACCAGGTGAACAACTCGGAATTAGATGTCGACTACCAGGCCAGGGAAATCCGCGCTCAGCTAAGTCGCGTGATCGTTGACCTGACGGAGGCGCCTGTTGGCTTCCAAAACGAAATGCTGATCGTCGGTGAATCGTCAGACGTGGTTCTGATCGTCACCCCGGAGCAGGCCCTGGCGATCCAGGCCGAACTTTTCCACACCACTTCAGACTTCGCGATTGCCACCACGAACTCAGTTACTCCGCCCTGGTTGCCAACACCAGCGCCGCGTTTCACCACAGAATCGCAATGGGCAATGGCCAGTCCGACCTATGCGGCAAACGGCGGAATTGCAGTGAAGCTAGAGCTTCACAACTCTAACTTTACAATCCAGGTAGTCGACGTTCCTGAGGGCCTGCCTGCTGTGGTTGAGCAGGGAACTGACCAGCAGCAAAGCCAGGACGCACCGCAGTCCGGGCAGAGCAGCCAGAGCAACGACCGGTGATGACAGCCGGTACATCCCACTTCCATATTGCTGAACTAATTTTCAGGAGCCACTCATGACTGATGAGCCGAAAAACACTCAAGACACGAAACAGGTACTGAGCGACCTGCGCGATCTCATCGCCCCGTCGGAAGTCCCCTCACCGGATACCTCCGAAACCTCTGAGACTGCAACCACAGAGGTTCTGGAATCCCTGGTTGAGGTCGAAGGCGAAACCGCAGCCGAAGTTGAGGTCGAGGCCGAAACCGAAACCATTGACCCCGAACCGCAACCTGAACCGCTGGACTGGCGACAGGCCGAACCGCCCGCAGCGGCCTCCGATCCCGCGGCCGCCCCCCAAGCGCAGACCCTTCCCCCACTTCCGCCCCCGTACGGGCCACAACCCACCTACTGGCAGGCAAATAATGCCGCGCCAGTGACTCCGGTTTTGGGGCGTCGGAACCTGCGGGTCGGCACCCTCGTCTGGGGTGGAATCCTACTAATCATGTCGGTCCTCGTCTTTATCCGGCTCGTGTTCCCACACTCAAGCGGTGTCGTCCTCTTCGTCCTCCTGCTGGCATTTTTCGGTTTGGTTCTGCTCGGAATCGGGATTGTCGGCGGCGGAAAATCCTCCCGAAACGGCCCCGGGTCGGCGGGGAGTGCCTAACCTCCCCTCACTTATCCCCAATCGTTGGAGGCTGCAGTAATTTAGTCGTTTCGCCCCGCCCCTGTAGGCAGGTGCGGGGCGAAACAATATCTGCGCCTATAATTAGGGAGGGACCCGAAGCTTTACTCGGGAAGAAACAGGAAGGTCTCCCCCGATGGCGAACCAGAAAAAGACTCCGCACTCTTCGGTGCTGACAAAGATCACGCTCCGTGGAATTCGGGATCAATTCGGCCGGTTCCTCATGACGGTTTTGGCGGTCTCTGTAGGGACGGCTTTCCTGGTCGGGGTTCTTTCCTTGCGCGGGGCGCTCAGCAATATCGCCGCTGGTGCCATCGGCGGGGTGGCCGTTTACGACGGTTACATCATGGGCGAACCTGAAACTACACCGGCGGGGACAACTATTTATGGAAACGTCACCCCCGAAACGGCCACCGAAGCGGCAGCGGTTCCCGGCACCAGCGACGTTCGCGACCTCTGGATCGGAACGGCCCTTCTTTACAACGCCGAGGGCGACCTGATTTTGCCCGCCGGAATGCCCGCCTTTGTTTCCACCACATTTGCCGGCTCTAAAGGGCCCTCCTGGGCCCAGGGGCACGCTCCCGAACGAGTGGGAGAGGTCGCCGTTGAAGCCAGCGGCGCCAACCAACACGACCTCAACGTCGGTGACCACATCGAACTGGGGATCGGCGGAGAGTTCATCCCCCAAGAAATTGTCGGCATCTACGAGTACGAACATGAGATGGCCGGGGCAGTCATTTTCTTCCTCGACCCGGAGACAGCAGAAACACTACTGAGTGTGGGCGGTCCGCCCTCCATGGTTGGTTTCAACTTCGCTGCCGGCACGGATGGTCCCGAAGTTTTGGCGGCCGTCCAAGACCACCTGGGCGATAAGTTCACGGTGCTCAGCACCGACGGCTACCAGGCGTTCATGGAAGAGCAAGCCTCTACGATGCTCAGCTTCCTGACGACTTTCCTGCTGGTTTTCATTGCCATCGCCCTCTTCATCACGACTTTCATTATTGCCAATACTTTCCAAATGTCAGTGCGGGCCCGCCAGCGAGAATTCGCTCTGCTGCGGGCTGTCGGTGCTTCAAGTGGACAGATTTTCGGCGTCGTCGCCATCCAAGCGATTGTGGTGGGACTAATCGGCGGTGGGGTCGGTCTCCTCCTCGGCTGGCTCCTGACGTTGGGCGCTTCAGCAGTCCTCGGGGCGATGGGGCTAATAATTTCTGGTGGGCTGCCGCTGACGGTTTCAATGGGCGTGATTTCTCTAATTGTCGGCGTGGTGGTGACCCTGGTATCAGCGGTACTTCCTGCGACGGATGCCGCCCGGACAGCCCCCGTTGAGGCGATGCGTTCCTCCGATGGGGCCAACCCGCGGTCACTGCTGCCGCGAACCCTCATCGGGTCGGCCCTGCTGATTATCGGTTTGGGCCTACTCACTGTGGGCGCCCTGCGACTCGTTGAGTGGGATGGCATTGCCTTTGGCGTCGGAAGTGCGCTGACCCTCCTGGCGGTGCTGATGCTATCCGCCGCTTTGGCGGTGCCGATCTCGATCGTCCTGAGTTACCCCATCCGCCTTTTCGCTCGCACCGAAGGGCGCCTCGCCGTGAAGAACCTGATTCGGAACTCGCGGCGGACCTCCGCCACTGCGGGCGCGCTGCTGGTGGGCGTGGCACTGGTCTCGGCCGGTGCCGTCCTCGCGGCAAGTGTGAAAGATTCGTTGGCCGCGGTGGTCGACGATCAGCTCCAGGCGGACCTACTGGTGCAGTCGGCAGATATCTTCGCCGGTGAACTGCCAGAAGGCTTAGAGGCCATAATCGCCGGCACTCCCGGCGTCATTAGCGTGAACTCCGAAGTTGCCAGCGCCCAAATTTCTCCGGTCACGTCCGAGGGCGAAACACTGCGCAACTTCGCCGCTTTCATTAACCCGAACTACCTGGATACCGACCTGAGCCTGACCTTTACCTCGGGCGATGTTCCAGCTACGGGCGAGTTCATCGCCTTGGACAGCGCCGCCGAAGAACTTGGGGTAGTCGTCGGCGACGAAGTCGAGTTCATGACAGCTTCGGGGCCGCAACTTCGCACCCTGGCTGGAACAGTCGATTTTTGGATCCTCTCCGTCTCCTACATATTCCCCTTCGACGACCTGGACCTGGCGTCAGGGGCGGCAACCCAAGATCGCATCGCCATCTTCGTTGACGTCGAGGGCCGTGATGTCGACGAAGTGAAAGCCGAGCTGCGCTCCAAAGTTCGAGATTTCCGTATTGTCACTGTTAGCGACGTTGACGACGTGGCGAACCAGGCCGCCGAGTCAGTGAACCAAGTCATGGCCGTCCTCTACGCCCTGCTTGGACTGTCCATGTTCGTGGCGGCCATCGGGATTGTTAACACCATGACCCTCTCAGTTTCAGAGAGGGTCCGCGAGTTCGGTCTGCTGCGGGCAGTGGGAATGGGGCGCGGCTCCATCGGCGGCATGATCGTGATTGAATCGGTGCTGACCTCGATCTTTGCCACTATCCTCGGCTGCTTTGTTGGCGTGGGACTCGCCGCTGCTTTGCGTATTTACCTTAAAGACTCGGGCCTGTCCGCACTGACCATTCCCGTCGGGCAGCTGCTGCTGTTCCTGGTGGCGGCAGTCGTCCTGGGTGTGGTGGCCGCGCTCTTCCCGGCGTTGCGGGCCTCCCGCGTTCCCGTGCTCCAAGCCATCACCACTGACTGACCGGAAAGGGTGGGCGGCCCGCCCCGTCGGAACCCATCCGAACTATTCGAACCGGGCCTATTCGAGCCGGGCCAGTTCCTCGGCGACGACACTGTCATCAAGTTTGCTAAATACCGGTGTCGGTTTCCCGATGGGAGTTCCCGCGGTGATGTCGACGCGCGCCCACGGGTGGTGCTTCGAGTAGTCACCCGTAATGATCGGATAGCGGATGCCTTCAACGTCGAGGTCGTCAACCCATTCGATCGTCGGCATCGGCGCGAGAGTTCCATCGCCACCAAAGATTTGGTGAACCTGATTGGAACTGTGCGGCAAGAAAACCGACATCATCGTGTTGAGGTCGCTGACGGCCTGAGCCAAAACCCACAGCACCGTGCGCAAACGCGGCTGCTGCTCCTCAGTTTTCAGTTTGAAAGGTTCAGTCTCGGTGACGTAACGGTTAGTCTCGGCAATCAGACGCATCAGAGCGTTGATCGCCGCCTTTTGGTGGTGGTTGCGGATCAGTTCGCCAACTTCGTCGAAACCGTTCTGCAGGTCGTCAAGAAGTTTCTGGTCCACCGGTTCTAGCTGGTCAGGAGAGGGAATTTCGCCGAAACGTTTGTGGATCATCGACGCCACCCGATTCACCAGGTTGCCCCAACCGGCGACCAGTTCATTATTGGTGCGCCGGACGAATTCCTCCCAAGTGAAGTCAGCATCAGCGGTTTCAGGTCCGGCCGCGCAAATAAAGTAGCGCAAAGCGTCAGGCTGATAGCGGCTGAGCATATCGCGCACGTAAATCACGATGCCGCGCGAGGACGCGAACTTCTTCCCCTCCATAGTGAGGAACTCAGATGAAACAACTTCGGTGGGGAGGTTCAAAATCCCATAGTCGCCCGGTTCCCCGCCACGATCGCCCTCGCCGTTGTAAGCAAGCAGTTCGGCCGGCCAAATCTGAGAGTGGAACACAATATTGTCTTTGCCCATGAAGTAGTAACTGAGCGCCTCGGGGTTGTTCCACCACTGGCGCCACGCTTCCGGGTCGCCTTTGCGGCGTGCCCACTCGATCGAGGCCGACAGATACCCAATGACGGCATCGAACCACACGTAAAGCCGCTTATTGGGCTGATCTTCCCAACCGGGAACGGGAATGCCCCAGTCGATGTCACGAGTCATCGCGCGCGGACGGATCTCTTCCAAAAAGTTCTTCGAAAAACGGATCACGTTGGGACGCCACAAACCGGACTCTTCCTGGGTGGTGAGCCAGGCAGTCAGAGCGTCAGCGAGGGCGGGCAGATCCAAGAAATAGTGGGTCGTTTCCACAAAGTCGGGAGTCTCACCGTTGATGCGCGAGTGTGGATTGATGAGGTCGACCGGGTCCAGCTGGTTGCCGCAGTTATCGCACTGGTCGCCGCGGGCGCCCTCGTAATTACACAGGGGGCACGTGCCTTCAATGTAGCGGTCGGGGAGCGTGCGGCCCGAGGACGGGGAAACCGCCGAGAGGGTCGTCTGTTCCAGCATGTAGCCGTTACGTTTCACAACTTCGAACATCGACTGGGCCACAGCGTAGTGGTTGCCCGAGGTCGTCCGGGTGAAAAGGTCATAAGACAAACCTAGGTTCACCAGGTCGTTAACAATCAGTTCGTTGTTCTGGTCGGCCAGTTGCCTGGGTGTCATTCCGACCTCATCGGCGGCAACCAGAATCGGGGTTCCGTGTTCGTCGGTCCCGGAAACCATCAGGACATCGTGGCCGGTCATTCGCATGTAGCGAGAAAAAACATCTGAGGGGACACCAAAACCGGCGACGTGGCCGATGTGGCGCGGCCCGTTAGCGTATGGCCAGGCAACAGCTGAGAGAATCTTCGACATACCGCTACCCTACGACGCTCACGCTCAGCAAGGAAACGGGAACCACGTTATGCTGTCGCCGAAGAGTCCAAAATCATTGCCCGATCGTGCCGGATGCGTAAAATCTGGCGCGAACACCAAAGTCAACGTCAGGAGAAAATGTGGTGAACGCCCTCATCATCGTCGATGTGCAGCCAACGTTTTGCGAGGACGGGGACCTCCCGATCGTGGGTGGTAATGCCTGCGCGACGAGGATCGGCAAATTCGCGGCCGCGAACCACCACCGGTACGACTTCATCATCACGACCCAGGATTGGCATGTGGACCCGGGCGACCACTTTTCAGATAACCCGGACTTCGTTGACACGTGGCCGCCGCACGGTGTGGCCGGGACCGCGGAGGCGGAACTGCACCGGGCGCTCAGCGGTGTCCCCATTGACTTTTCGGTCCGTAAGGGGCTCTACAGTGCCGCCTACTCCGGTTTCGAGGGCGAAACCCCCGAGGGAGCCACTTTGCAGCAAGTTTTAGATGCCGAAGAGGTCGACAGCGTCGACGTTGTCGGCTTGGCGCTGTCACACTGCGTGAAGGAAACCGCTCTGGACGCCAAGAAATCGGGGCGCACCGTTCGTGTTCTGCGTGACCTGACCGAACCGGTCAGCGCCGAACAGGGCGAGGAGGCCGTCGAGATTTTAGAGGCCGCCAATATCTCCGTGGTTCCCAGTTCAGGAACCCGCTGAGATACCCGAATCTTCAAGGTCACCCGGCTTAGCGTTGGCGAGGAGCGCCTGACGGTAAAGTTCATTCTTGCGGGCGCCGGTCGCGGCGGCAACCAGTCCGGCGGCCTCCTTCAGTCGGACACCGCGCCCAACCAGTTCCAGCACCTCTGCGACGTGGTCGCCCTCGGAAACCTGTAGTTCGGGGGAGCCCGCGACGACCAGTGTGATCTCTCCGCGGACTTCGCCCGAGAGCATTTCGGCCAGTTCTGCCAGCGTCCCCCGGTGGACCTCTTCGAAAGTTTTCGTCAGTTCGCGGCAAACGGCGGCCTGTCGATCTGCGCCGAGGACCTCGCCTAAAAGCAGCAAAGTCGCGCCGAGGCGGCGGGGAGATTCAAAGAATATGAGGGTCCGCTGATCCGAGACTAGGGCTTCGAGGTAGCGGCGCGCTTCACCGGATTTGCGCGGGAGGAACCCTTCGAAGGCGAAGCGGTCGGAAGGCAAACCTGAAACGGAGAGGGCCGCGAGCGCCGCCGAGGGACCCGGGAGGGGGCGGACAGTTACCCCAGCGGCCACGGCTGCCTGCGTGACTCGGAAACCGGGGTCCGAAACTGTGGGTGTACCGGCATCGGAAACCAGGAGCACCGACTGTCCCGCACAGGCCCGGTCGATCAGTTCGGCGGCTCGGTCGGCCTCGTTGTGGTCGTGGACGGGGATCAGATCCCCCTGATAGGTGATTCCCAGGCGGGAGCAGAGGTTCCCCAGTCGCCGGGTGTCTTCGGCGGCGATGCAGTCAGCAGTTTCGAGCAGGTGCCGCAGTCGCGGTGAAGCGTCATCAACGTTGCCGATGGGGGTGGCGGCCACCCAGATTGTCCCGTCGCGTTCTGTTCCCATCTCCCTAGGTTATGCCAGTCGTGGCAGAGCCGCTAAAATGGGGAAATGTTGAACGTTCAATTGTCGCGCGCCCAGTGGTCTTGGGTACTGACCGGGTTGGCGGCAATTTTGGCGAGCATCATCCGGCTGCGTGACCTGGATGCCATTCCGCACCTGGTTTTCGATGAGACCTACTACGTCAAAGATAGCTGGTCACTCTGGTCGCTCGGATATGAAGGTACCTGGCAGAGCGATGCGAACACTGCCTTCGAGAACGGCATCACTTCCGGACTGGGCGAGGACGGAGCCTACGTCGTTCACCCTCCGGTTGGTCGGTGGCTGCTCGGCCTCGGGATGGGGATTTTGGGGCAGGACAGCCCCACTGGGTGGCGTCTGGGTGCCGCCCTCACCGGGATCGCGGGGGTCATCCTGGTGTGCCGCCTGGCCTGGCAACTATTTTCTTCACTACTGGTGACAGTGCTGGCGGGGGCACTGCTGGCAACCGACGGGACACACATTGTGATGTCGCGGACCGGGCTGCTCGACATTTTCCTTTCGACTTTCGTTCTGGCGGCCTTCTTGGCTGTTGCTCTGGACCAGCGGGGCCTGCCGGCGCGCCTACGCGGATCCCCGCCCGACGACGCTGAACCCGACCAGGGCGAACCCGGGACGTCCTCACCTGTTCTGGTGGCCACTTTGGGGTGGCGTCCGTGGCTATTGGTGGCGGGCGTGATGCTCGGTTTGGCGTGCGCCACCAAATGGTCAGGTATCTACGCTGTGGCCGTCCTCGGACTGTTCGTCGTCGGACGTGAAGCGCTGTGGCGATACAGGCTGAAGGATCCCCACTGGCTGCAGCGCACCTTTTTCCCCGACGGGCTGATTGCCTTCGGTCAGCTGGTTGCGGTCAGCGCTTTTGTCTACCTGGTGTCATGGGTTTCGTGGTTTACCCACCCGAGTGCGTGGGGGCGAACCGAGGGCGGTAACGCTCTTGCGGACTGGTTCACGTATCACCGCCACATGTGGAATTTTCATCAGGGGCTGGCTTCAGAACACCCATATATGTCGGACCCGTCCGGATGGTTACTGCAGGCGCGTCCGACCTCGTTCTACTTCGAGCAGACCGGTGATGGGATGGTCACCGCCGTAACCTCTTTGGGGAACCCGGCTCTGTGGTGGCTGGGCATACCGGCGCTGATTGCCCTGGTCGGAGCGACCGCCTGGAAGGGCCGCTGGCAAACAGGTTTCATCCTGCTCGGATTCGTCGCCCTTTACCTGCCGTGGTTCATCTACACGGACCGCACGATTTTTTCGTTCTACACTGTGGCCTTCGCACCTTTCTTGGCGCTGGCCGTTGCGTGGCTGCTCGGCGTGATGCTGGGGGCGTTCCGCAAAGTCCCCCTGGCGGTGAGTATCGTCGGGGCCGTCCTCCTGCTGGGGATTTTTTTCGTCGCCGGACTTTTCATGCCGCTGTGGCTCGGACAGCCGATCACTATGGAAACCTGGCAAAAACTGATGTGGTTCCCCGGTTGGATCTAGCGGGCAGATTGGTGGCGACTGCGCCCGCAATCGCCACTGCACGCCGTATAGTGGAAGCTGTCTAGCGCTGACGGACACGATGCAATCGGCGCGCAGCAATCCAACAGCACCCCACCTCAAGGAGACATCTGATGATTATCCGAATCCCCCGCAGTTTTGAAACCGAGATTTTCCCCGCCACACTCAGCTTTACTGAGGAACAGGTGGCGGAACTAATTGCGGATCTGCCTGCCACCGCATCGGTGCAGGACGACGAGTTCCACGTTGAGTTTGCCAGTCCCCACGCGGCTGCCGACTTCGTGCATTCGCTTGGCGACTTCGTCCCCCATGTCGCAGCGGATATGACCGTGGCCGAAGAATCAACGTTCATGGCCATTTTGGAGGACCACGCTGTGGCGCCTCGCCGTGAAACTTCCCCCGATTCAGGGCGCCGGCTAGCAGTGGCTGCCCTGTCGGTCGCCATCCCTGCTGCGGCTTTGTCTCTGGCCAGTTTGGCGTTGGCGATCGTTGCTTTGGTTGTGTAATTCCCGCACCAACGAAAGTGAGATACCGCTGTGATTTGGACTGTGACCCCGAACCCCGCGGTCGATACGACCTACACAATCCCTGAACTGCGCTACGGAAAAACCCATCGGGTTGAGGACGTCGAAGTCCGCCCGGGTGGTAAAGGTATCAACGTGGCGCGCGTCCTCCTGCAACTGGGTGCGGATGTGGGCGTCACCGGTCCCCTGGGCGGTACCACGGGCGCACTGATCGAGTCGGAGCTGGAGCGGATTGCTCCCACGCTGTTGCAGCGCTGGGTATACACGCAGGTCACGACCCGCACCTCCGTGGCTGTGGTCGATCGGGACGCCACCGTTTTCAACGAAGCGGGGAGCCCGGTTCCTCCTGCCGTTTGGGAGGACCTGGCCGAAACTTTGCGAGCCGTGGTCAAGCCGGGCGATGTCGTGACCATTAGTGGTTCGCTGCCCCTGGACACACCCCCTGGCACCGTGACCGCTCTGGGCAGGGTCGTGCGCGAAGCGGGAGCGAAATTGATAGTCGACACTTCCGGGCCTGCCCTTTTAGAGGGCGCAAGCATCGCTGACCTGGTGAAACCCAACGACGAGGAACTGTTGGCCGCCACCGGGACCCAGACTGTCTCTGCTGGCGTTCAGGTTTTACTCGACCTCGGTTGTCCGCTGGTGGTGGTGTCCCGCGGCCCAGACGGAATGGAACTGTGGTCAGAGAAGAACATTTGGTGTTGCCGTCCCGAAGCGGAACTTGTCGGGAACGCCACCGGCGCCGGAGATTCGGCTGTGGCCTCGTGGGCGCTGTCCCTGCGGGAAGGACTAGATTCCGACGACCAGCGCCGAACCGCCCTGCTTGAAGCCGTCGCAACTTCGGCCGCTGCAGTTGTCGTGCCGACCGCGGGCGAGGTCGATTTGGCCCTGCGGAGCGAACTGCTCGGGACGCTGACGGTCACCACTGCTGCCAGGGAGCCGGCCTAGCGACCGCCGGTAACGGCGCCGTTAGAGGTCACCGTTGACGAGGCCGGGCTCCGGAACCAGGCGGATCCCGAAGGCGTCCTCGACCCCGGCGCGGATGTGGTCGGCGAGGGCGAGGATTTCGGCGGTGGTGGCGCCGCCACGGTTTGTGAGCGCCAAAACGTGTTTCGTGGACAGGGCCGCCTGGGGGTGACCTTCGAGGTGGTAGCCACGCGAGAAACCGGCATTAGCGATTAGCCAGGCAGCTGAAGTCTTAACGCGGTCAGGCAACACCGGAGCTTCCGATGCGATCGAAGCAACGAGGGAGCGCTGCTCCACGGGGAAACGCGGTGCCGCTTCGGGCAGCTGCGCGGCGGTGGCAGTGCTGACCACCGGGTTGGTGAAGAAAGACCCTGCTGACCAGGTGTCGTGATCCGAAGGAACCAGGACCATTCCCTTGCTGCGGCGCAACTTCAAGACGGCCTCGCGCACCTGCGCTGATGGCGCCCTCGTCCCCAGAGGGATATCGAGCTCTTCGGCCAGTTCGCGGTAACGCACCGGAGCGGACAGGCTGGCGTTACGGAACTGAAATTCGACGTTCAGGACCACCCAACGACCTGTGGGGCCCCACAGGCGCCCGCCGCCGGCCTTAAGGTCCGTGAGGCTACGTTTCAGCACCGACGTGCGGTACCCCAGCTGCAACTCGGACAGAGGTAGGCGCCGCGGCCGCTTTTCCAGCCGGTCCCAAACCCGTACGGCCGCGAGGGTCTCGGCAATCTCCTGCCCGTACGCCCCAATGTTTTGCACCGGGGCCGCACCGACAGTGCCGGGGATCCCCGAGAGGGCTTCGACGCCCATGACTTCCCGCTCGACAGCGAACTGAACAAAATCGTCCCAGTTGGTTCCCGCTGTGGCCGACAGTGTTGTTCCCCCGCAACCGGAAGAATCGAGTTCCGTAATTTCTTGGCGCAGATCGCGCACAACGTTCGACCGCAGCGAGATAGCGCACGCAGTTGATGAAGGTGTCGGCGTCCTCGGTGTCGACCTCGATGTAGCGGCCGGCCGGCCCTCCAAGATGCAGTGTGGTCATTTGTGACAGTTGCTGGCTCATGGCTGCGACCTCCTCGATCAGGAACTGGGGTGATACCTGATCATTATCTAACAAAAGATCCCCACCCGGAACCGGGTGGGGATCTAATGGAAGTTCAAACGACCTATCGGGTCTCACGATGAGCGGTAGAAGAGTTGCAACGAGGGCAGTACTTCTTCAGCTCAAGACGGTCCGGAGTGTTCCGGCGGTTCTTGCGGGTGATGTAGTTGCGCTCTTTGCACTCTGCGCATGCCAGAGTGACCTTGGGGCGAACATCTTTAGAGTGACTAGCCACTGTGGTTCCTCATGTCTTAAATAGTTCTATGCCGCTGTATTGCCGCTCAAAACTGTACCACATTGCGCGGTCCCCACGAAGGCGGTGTGCATGAATCTCACCACAGGGGGCCAAACCACCTGAATCTGAAACCCCGTTCCTACCCGGACGCGCCGAGACCTGAGTCTAAAGGCCGAGGTTTCAGTACCTCTCAGTCGACGTCGTCAGCCTGTGTCCGATGCACCGTGCCGTGAGGGTGGTGAGGCGGCGCATAGAGTGAGTAAACCTTTAGGGGAACAGCACCGATATTGGTGATGTTGTGCCACACTCCGACCGGCACGAGGACGGCCCAATCATCTTCGACCTCGGCCTCGCAAGTAACTTCATTCTCTGTTGGGCCCATCTGCACTAAACCGCGGCCCTGTTCGA
>CAYFQJ010000010.1:0-17299 GCA_964345205.1 uncultured Actinomyces sp.
GTGGTGACGCACCTCGCGCAGGTGGCCGCCCAGGCTCAGACGCAACTGGTTGTGCGACACAACGGGGTCGAAACGATCGTCGAACAGGTATCGGAAGAGGAACGCACCTCCGAAATCATGCGAATGTTGGGCGCAGAAGATGACTCTGTGGCGGCTCGCCGCCATGCGGTGGAACTACTTAGCGAATCCACCTGACACTATTGACCTTTAGGGAGCTCTTAGGGGGTGCCGTCCGAAAGGACAAAAGCATGTCGATAAACGATACTGAATCACCAGTTCTGGGTGGAACCGTCCGGGTTGACGAACGGATTCCACAGTTGGCGGCCCGCTTGGGTCCCGGCGAAATCGCGGTAATTGAAGCTCCCGACCTGGACCGCACCTCGGCTTTGAGTCTGCTGCGGTGCCGGCCCATGGCAGTGTTGAATGCAGCTTCGTCAACCACGGGACGGCGCAGCTCTCTGGGTGCGCAAGTGCTGGTTGATGGGGGTGTAGTAGTTATCGACGACCTCGGGTCGGACGTAATGTCCCTCTCAGAAGGTGAAACCGTCGAAGTGTACGACAGCAGTGTCTATGTCAACGGTGAAATGTTGGCGACCGGGAAGCGCCGCAATCACGAGGAACTGCATGGTTGGTACGGCGAAGACCGCGAACGTCTAGATGCTGAAGTTCAAGCTTTCGCGCAGGGCGCAGCGTTGGCCTGGGACAGCGAAGCATCGGTCCTGCTCGACGGGGACGGGGTTCCACGTCTGGAAGTTCTATACGGCTCGACGAATATGGTTGTTGTCAGCCCAGGTAACGACACGTCCCAGCAGGTGAAGTCGCTGGCCAAATGGGGAAGAGAATCAACCCCGGCGGTGATCGCCGTGGCGGAGGGCGCCGAAGAATGCCGCCCCTTACGGAAAATTCCGGACGTCCTTGTTGGAGACACCTCAGTCGTGTCAGAGAAGATTTTGCGGCACTGCGGGGCAATAGTGCTCCTGGAACGGCCCGACGGCTCAATCCCTGGTTTGGAGCGCGTCACGAATCTTGGTTTGAGCTATTACCTGATGCAGACCTCGGCAAGTGCGGTCGATGCAGCAATCCTCCTGGCAGACGTGAACGAAGCCGAAACGATCGTGACTGTCGGAGACCAGGGGGGAATTCCCCAATTCTTAGACCGTAGTAGTGCCGAAATGACCAGCGGTTTCTTTATTCATCTGCGCTGCAAAGACGTATTGGTACCAGCCGCCATCGTTGCGGCTCTTTACCGTCCACGAATGTCCAACTGGCAGTTGGTGTGGTTACTTCTAGCTGCCATCGCGGTTTTAGTGGTCGCAATCTTGTTCACCCCCTGGGGAGCTGATGCCAGTTTCTGGCTGGGCGACAAGATATCGGGATTGTGGTCAGCAGGCGTTTCGCAAGCGCCCATAGTTTGAGAGGCAACGGACAATAATGGTTAATCTTCGATATCACGTGGTAACACTGGTCGCGGTTTTCTTGGCGCTGGCGGTGGGGGTGTTCTTGGGAGCGGGCCCCCTCCAAAATCGAATCAACTCGGTTGGCGAAGGCACTAATCTCAAAGAAGAGGTCGATCAACTGCAGGCATCCGTGGAGGAACTGCAAGTCCTCGACGGCTATCAGCAGACGTTCATCAGCGGTATCGCCGGTGAGCTTCTTCCGGGATCACTCAACGGAACTTCGGTAACGCTGATTCTGCTTCCGGACACCGATCCCGAGGACGTGCAAGCCCTAGTGACGACCCTGACAAACAGTGGCGCCAGCGTGGAAGGGCAAGTCGAGCTGACTGAGAACTGGGTTGCCGTCGGTCAGCGTGAATATCGCGATACATTAGCTGTGCCAGTTGCAGGACACCTCAGCACTCCTCCCGATTCTGAGTCAGCCGACGCCGTTTTGGCTCGGGCCCTGGTCGAAGTGCTCACAACCAGCGGCGCGGAACAGACACTGGTGAAAGAAATCTTGGCCGATCCGCAAACAGCGCTGGTTGAGCCCGGCACTTTCCCCGATGAGCCGGTGACCACTCTGGTTCTTGTGGGGGCCGATAAAGAGGCAACTGCTCCTGCGGAAGACGAAAGCGACGCAGTTGTTATGTCGACTCTGGTCACCTTGGCGGACGCAGCTGCAAATGCACCCGGCGGAGCGGTCGCAGTCGGCTCTGCTGATGGGGAATCGGCATTCATCACCGCGCTGCGCTCTGCGGGCACACCCATTGCGACAGTGGATCAGGCAGGAACGGAAATGGCGTGGATAAATGTGGCTTTGGTGTTAGCCACTGGTTCCACCGGTGATTTTGGACAGGGAGTGGGTGCTACCAGCGCGGTGGCACCGCTGCCATAAGTTAAAGGTGGGTGCCCTCATAGTGGGTGGGGACAAAAACGTCAGGCCACTGGGGGTACAATGAGGTTCCATGGTGAATGTTGGAATGCGCGGTCAAGAAAAATCTATCCCTAAACATATTTTTGTCACAGGCGGTGTGGTCTCTTCCCTTGGGAAAGGGCTCACGGCCTCATCATTGGGGATGTTGCTGAGGGCGCGAGGGTTACGCGTCGTTATGCAAAAGCTGGACCCCTATATTAACGTCGACCCGGGCACTATGAACCCGTTCCAACACGGGGAAGTGTTTGTCACTGAAGACGGAACCGAAACAGACCTTGATATCGGGCACTACGAACGTTTCCTCGACGTGAACCTCTCCGGGGACGCGAATGCCACGACCGGACAGGTCTACCAGGAAGTACTGCAACGGGAACGACGCGGAGAGTACCTCGGTGACACCGTGCAGGTCATTCCACACATCACGAACGAAATCATGCGACGGATGCGCGCCCAGGCTGAACCGACTGACGGCTCGCTTCCCCCAGATGTGATCATCACTGAAATTGGCGGCACGGTCGGCGATATCGAATCAACCCCGTTTCTTGAGGCGGCCCGGCAGGTTCGTCGCGAACTGAAACGAGAAAACTGCGTATTTGTTCATGTTTCTTTGCTTCCCTACTTGGCTTCCGCAGGGGAACTCAAAACCAAGCCCACTCAGCATTCTGTTGCTACCCTCCGTTCAATCGGTATCCAGCCGGATGCATTGGTGCTGCGTTCAGAACATGATGTTCCCGAATCGGTGAAACGCAAAGTTGCGCTGATGTGCGACATCGACCAGGACGGGGTGGTCATCTGTCAGGATGCGGACTCCATCTATGAGATCCCTGAAGTTCTCCACAGCGAAGGTTTAGATGCCGTCCTCATTCGGCGACTCGATTTGCCCTTCAGGGACGTGGACTGGTCCCACTGGCGCGACCTTATGGACCGCGTGAACCACCCGAAGGCGACAGTAGAGGTTGCTCTCGTAGGTAAATACGTTGAGCTCCACGACGCCTACCTGTCGGTCTCTGAAGCGTTGCGCGCCGGCGGATTCGCGAACGAAGCAGACGTGAAGATCCGGTGGGTTTCCGCCGATGATTGTGATACTGCCGAGGGGGCAGCGGCGGTCCTGGCAGGAGTGGATGCCCTTCTGGTGCCGGGAGGTTTCGGGGTCCGCGGGATCGACGGGAAACTGGGCGCACTGCAGTGGGCTCGTGAAAACCGGGTGCCGACCCTGGGCATCTGTCTTGGAATGCAGGCGATGGTCATTGAAGCAGCGAAAAACCTGGCTGGTTTGGAGAATGCTTCATCGACAGAGTTCGATCCTCTTACCACCGAACCCCTGATTGCCACCATGGATTCGCAACGAAATATCCTCTCTGGCGCCGGCGATCTGGGGGGAACCATGCGTTTAGGTTCTTATCCCGCGGTGCTGGCCGAAGGGTCGATCGTGGCGGAAACCTACGGAACCGACCAGGTTACCGAGCGTCACCGCCACCGCTACGAAGTCAACGGCGAATACAAAGATCAGTTAGAGCAGGTTGGTTTGAAGGTCGGGGGGACCTCGCCCGATGGGGCATTGATTGAGTTCGTTGAGCTCGATCGGGAGCTGCATCCCTACTACGTGGCGACGCAGGCTCATCCTGAGTTCAAATCTCGTCCGACCCACCCGCACCCTCTGTTTGTCGGACTGGTAGCGGCCGCCTTGAAACAACGCGAAGCTGGGGACTCCGCCCAGTCCGAGTAGGCGACCTCCGAAGTGCTTTGATCTCGGCCTGAGACACTCTAACAAACGAGCAGGCCCGACCAAAAGCGCTCAATAGCAACGAAAAACTATTGTGCAACGAGGTCGTGGCCTTTCTCGCCAAATATGAACACCCCAGTGTTGTGAAAATCAGCTAAACTGTCAGAGGTGATGACGAAGCGAGCAGCTGAGGAGGAGGCCACAGTGGAAAACAGCGAGACAGGCACACGGCAAACAGTTCTTGACTTGATTGTTGAAAAAGGTCCGGTTACGTCCGGAGTTATCGCAGGGATTCTCTCTCTGACCACAGCGGCCGTGCGACGTCACATAACTACTTTGGAAGAGTCCGGAGACATTGCCGAGCATGACGTCCCGACTCTGCAGCCGCGGGGGAGGGGACGGCCACCTCGCTACTATGTGGCGACAGGTTCTGGCCGTGAACAGCTCAGCGATGGGCATTCTGACCTGGCCGTTAAGGCGATTAGGTTCCTATCGACAGTAGCGGGCCCCCAGGCAATCGAAGACTTTGCTGCCGCCCGGTCGCGCGAAATTGAGCGCACGTACCTGCCAATTGTCAATGAGGCCGGAAGTGACCCGCGGTTGCGGGCCCGGGCTCTGGCGGATGCGCTGACGGCTGACGGATATGCCGCCAGTGTGCGATCTGTGGGTGACGGTGACTTCGCGATTCAACTGTGTCAAGGTCACTGCCCAATCGAGCGAGTGGCTCAGGCTTTCCCTGTTCTTTGTGAAGCCGAAACGACGGCTTTCGGAAAAGTTCTCGGTGTTCACGTTCAACGCCTAGCCACTTTGGCACAAGGTGAACACGTATGTACAACGGTCATCCAAGTGGGTGCCGCCCAGAGGAATAAAGAAGCTCGGCGCGCAATGCGTCGCCGCGTTGACTCCTGACCTTGGCGCGCTGCCCGCAATAACAAATAGACATATGAAAAGGAATCTGATGACACAGTCACCTCTGGACGTCCCCAAGGACGCCCGCACCATGTCAGACGAGGAGATCATCGACTCGATCGGCGCCTACGAATATGGTTGGCACGATAGTGATGACTACTCGCAGGGTGTTCCCAAGGGAATCAATGAGAGTATTGTGCGGTACATTTCGCAGGTCAAAGATGAGCCAGAGTGGATGCGCGAACGCCGCTTGAGGGCATTGGATTTCTTCGAGAAGAAGCCAATGCCTGCCTGGGGTCCTGACCTGTCGCACGTGAACTTCGACGATTTCAAGTACTTTGTGCGTGCTTCAGACCGTCAGGTTAACAGTTGGGAAGACCTGCCGGACGAGATTCGTGATACTTACGACCGACTTGGAATTCCTGAAGCGGAGAAGAACCGTCTGGTTGCGGGTGTTGCCGCCCAGTACGAATCCGAAGTGGTCTATCAGCAAATTCAAGAGGACCTGGAAGAACAGGGTGTCGTTTTCCTTGATACCGACACCGCCCTCAAAGAGTACCCGGAGCTGTTCAAGAAGTACTTCGGCAAGTCCGTACCCGCAGGTGACAACAAATTTGCGGCATTGAATACTGCGGCGTGGTCGGGAGGCTCATTCGTTTACGTCCCGCCCGGTGTCCACGTTGAGATTCCCCTCCAGGCCTATTTCCGAATCAATACCGAAGCGATGGGCCAGTTTGAGCGAACCCTGATCATCGCGGATGAAGGTTCCTACGTTCACTACGTCGAAGGCTGTACCGCGCCTATTTATGACACGAACTCACTACATGCTGCTGTGGTGGAGATCTTCGTCCTCAAAGACGCTCACGTCCGCTACACCACCATTCAGAACTGGTCGAATAACGTCCTCAACCTGGTAACTCAGCGCGCCATGGTGCAGGAGGGCGCGACGATGGAATGGGTTGATGGGAATATTGGCTCTGCCATCACCATGAAGTACCCGGCCTCATATCTGATGGGCGAACATGCTCGCGGAGAAACGCTGTCCATTGGGTTCGCCGGTGCCGGGCAGCATCAAGATACTGGTGCCAAGATGATCCATATGGCGCCAAAAACCACGTCTTCGATTGTGGCTAAATCTGTTTCCCGTGCTGGTGGACGCACTTCCTATCGCGGCCTGGTTGAAGTTCATGCTCGCGCCACTAAGTCGAAATCAGTCGTGCTCTGTGACGCTCTGCTTGTCGACAAGATTTCTCGGACCGACACGTACCCGTATGTGGATGTGCGCACTGAGGACGCCGAGATGGGTCACGAAGCTACGGTTTCGAAAGTGAATGAAGACCAGCTTTTCTATTTGATGAGCCGTGGCCTGGACGAAACGGAAGCGATGGCCACCATCGTTCGCGGATTCGTCGAACCCATCGCGAAGGAACTTCCAATGGAGTACGCCTTGGAACTCAACCGACTAATTGAACTGCAAATGGAAGGATCCGTTGGCTAACATGTCAAATTCCACAGATTCCGTCCGCCCTCACAGCCATGGCGTTGGGGCCGCAGATCCCACCCATGCAACCCGGGCCGACCGCGCTTCATCCTTCCGACTGAATGACATTCCGGTCCCTCGCGGACGGGAAGAAGACTGGCGTTTCACGCCGATTCGTCGCATTGAGAAACTGTTCGTCGCCGAGGACTACAATGGCTCCGCCTCAGTTGAGGTAAGTGGCCCTGATTCCGTTCAGGTAGAAACTGTCTCCCGGGACGACGCACGCTTGGGCACCATCTTGGCGCCGGGTGACCGCACCGCTGTTGTCAGCTGGAACACTTTCCCTGATTCCACAGTGGTCACAGTTCCTCGTGAAGTAGAACTGAGCGAACCGGTGGAAATCGTCGTTACGGCGTCCCCCGAATTAGCTTCGCAGCACCTGCTGATCCGGGCGGAAGAGTTCGCGCGTGGCACTGTTATCTTACGGCACAATGGTCCGGCTAATCTTAACCAAACCGTTGAGATCCGCGTTGACGACAATGCTCACCTCAATGTGATCAGCGTCCACGAATGGGATGAGGACGCGATCCACGCGTCTAACCATCGGGTTAGCGTCGGGCGAGATGCGGCTATCGACCACCTGGTCGTAACCCTTGGTGGTGACCTGGTCCGTGTCTGCATCGACACCGAATACACCGGGCCCGGCGGCGAAATCCGTTTGAATGGCATTTATTTTGCGGATGCGGGTCAACACCTGGAACACCGCACGTTCGTCGACCACTCCCAGCCGAACTGCTTCTCACGCGTTACCTATAAAGGTGCACTTCAGGGGAAGAATGCCCACTCTGTTTGGGTTGGGGATTGCCTCATCAGTGAAAACGGTGAAGGTACCGACACCTACGAGCTGAACCGCAACCTGTTCCTGACCGAGGGCCCCAAGGCCGACTCGATTCCGAACCTCGAAATTGAGACCGGCGAGATCGAGGGAGCAGGCCATGCTTCCGCAACGGGTCGGTTCGACGAAGAGCAACTGTTCTACCTGATGAGTCGCGGCATTTCCGAGCGTGAAGCCCGCCGCCTAGTGGTCCTTGGATTCTTTGCCGAACTAATCGGCCCGATCCCAGTCAAGGAGCTGCGCGAGCATCTGCTCGAAGCTATCAAGGCAGAACTTGATATCTATCAGCCCCTCACGACGGCCGACAACTGAAACCGGCAGTACCTCAAAACCTAAAAGCATTAGCGGCCTTCGTCCGCATCCCAAGCGAATAGAACCAGGAAGAAAAGAATGTCTACCCTGAAAATCAAAGACCTGAAGGTTTCCGTTGAGACACCAGAAGGCACCAAGCAGATCCTCAAAGGTGTAAACCTCGAAATCAACAGCGGTGAAGTACACGCGATCATGGGTCCGAACGGATCTGGTAAGTCCACACTTGCGTACGCTCTCGCCGGGCATCCGTCATACACGATTGACGGCGGCGAAGCCCTGCTCGACGGCCAGAACATCCTCGAGATGTCTGTTGACGAGCGCGCCAAGTTGAAGCTTTTCCTCGCGATGCAGTACCCCGTTGAGGTCGCCGGTGTGAGCGTGGCGAACTTCCTGCGTACAGCCAAGACCGCTGTGGATGGTCACCCGCCGGCGCTTCGACACTGGGTAAAAGAGGTCGACGTGGCGATGGACGGCCTCCGGATTCCACGTGAATTTGCCGAACGTGACGTTAACGTCGGCTTTTCTGGTGGTGAGAAGAAGCGGCTAGAAATTCTTCAGATGGAACTGCTGGAACCAGCGTTCGCGATCCTTGACGAGACTGACTCCGGTTTGGACGTTGACGCCCTGCGAGTCGTTTCTGAAGGTGTCAACCGGATTCACGATAAAACCAACAACGGCATCATGCTGATCACGCACTACACCAGGATTTTGCGTTACATCAAGCCAGACTTTGTTCATGTCTTCGTCGACGGTAAGATCGCCGCCCAGGGTGGCCCCGAGCTTGCCGATCAGCTTGAAGATAAGGGTTACGACCAGTACTTGGCGAAGTGACCTGCAGCCAAGCAGAATCCAGTTCCGCCGCGCAGCCTTTTTCCGCGGCGGAACTCGACGCTGTTCGCCAACAGTTTCCCATCCTGAAACGAACGGGTCGTGGGGACAAACCCATCGCCTACTTCGACTCGGCCGCGACATCACATAAGCCGCTCGCAGTTATTGACACGGAAGTTGAGTTTTACCGCCAAAACAACGGAGCGGTCAATCGGGGAACCCACCTGCTTGGGGATGAGGCAACCGATGCTTTCGAAAGTGCGCGCGCAACAGTCGCAGACTTCGTGGGCGCCCAACCAGAAGAAATTGTTTGGACCAAAAATGCGACCGAGGCGCTAAACCTGGTTGCTTACGGCATCAGCAACGCCAGTGCCGGGATGGGGGGAGAGGCCGTGAAGAAGTTTCGACTCGGCCCCGGCGATCGTATTGTCGTGACCCGTTCAGAACACCATTCGAACCTGGTCCCGTGGCAGCAGTTGGCTAAACGAACGGGCGCGGAATTTGCTTGGATCGACCTGCAGCCTGACGGCCGTTTAGATCCGGAAACACTGAACGTAATCACGCCCAATACCAAAGTTGTGGCTTTCACTCACGCTTCAAACGTCACCGGCGCCGTCAGTGACGTCGACGTGATCGTGGCCGCCGCCGACAACGTTGGGGCACTAACAGTGTTGGACAGTTGTCAGTCCAGCGCCCACCTGCCCCTTGATGTAACACAACTGGGCGTCGACTTCGCCGTTTTTTCATCACACAAAATGTTGGGCCCCACCGGTGTTGGAGCGCTCTGGGGACGTCACGAACTGCTGCAAAGCCTGCCCGCGGTACTAACTGGAGGTTCCGTCGTCGCAGATGTCACGATGGAAAGCACCGAGTTCCTTCCGGCACCGAACCGTTTTGAAGCCGGATCTCAACCGGTGGCGCAGGCCGTCGGCTGGGCTTCAGCGCTGAAATATCTCAAGGAACTGGGGATGGATAGGGTGGCGGCGCAAGAAAGCAGTTTACTGCCGCAACTGATCGATGGGATAGCGTCAGTTCCTGGGGTCAAACTGCTGGGTCCTTCCGACACCAAAAATCGGCTCGGAGTGGTGGCTTTTGAAGTTGAAGGAGTTCACCCTCACGACGTCGGACAGGTCCTTGATTCTGAGGACGTGGCGGTTCGGGTCGGGCACCACTGTGCGATCCCGCTTCACAAGTTCTTCGGTGTTCGCGCATCCTCGCGCGCTTCGTTGTCACTAACGACAACCCCGGAAGAAATTGAGCAACTTGTCACGGGGATCGCCAAGGTCCGCGAATATTTTGAAAGGTAACAAATGTCCAGCTTGGAGCAACTTTATCAGCAGGTGATCTTGGATCACTCGCGGTTGCGTACCGGTGAAGGGCCGCTCGATGGGTTCACGGCCACCTCACACCAAGTCAATCCGACCTGCGGTGATGAGGTAACCCTCGGGGTCAAATTCGACGCCGAAGGTAATTTGAGTGAAGTGGCTTGGCAGGGAGACGGATGTGCGATCTCGCAAGCGTCGTTGTCAATCATGAATGAACTCATTGTTGGCGCTGACCCCGCAACTCTGCGCCAACTCTACTCTGCGATGGACACAATGATGCATTCGCGCGGCAGAGGCGTCGATGACGAGCTGCTTGACCTACTGGGTGATGCATCCGCTTTAGAAGGCACATCGAAGTTTGCGAACAGAATCAAATGCTCCCTTTTAGGGTGGTTGGCGCTGCGTGATGCCCTCGCCCAAAATGGGTTCGACATAGCTAGTACAGCACAGGAGGAGCAAGCATGAGTAACCCCATGGCCAACCAGCAGCCTGTTCGGCAGCGTTTTGAAGTGCCAGAACCAGAACTTCAAAAACTAGGTATTGACATCATCGAAAATGGGCACGTTTCGGGTGAAGAGGTCGTTGAGGCGCTCCGCGATGTTATCGACCCTGAGCTCGGAATTAACATTGTTGATCTGGGTCTGGTTTACGGCGTCGAAATTGCTGAAGATAACAGTATTCAGCTCAATATGACGCTCACTTCGGCTGCATGCCCCCTCACAGATGTGATCGAGGGGCAAGCACAAATGGTGTTGGGGCCGTACAGCACCGACGTTACTGTCAACTGGGTTTGGCTCCCGCCATGGGGCCCCGAGTGCATCAGTGACGACGGTCGAGCCCAGCTGCGGGCGATCGGTTTCAACGTCTAAAACTTCTTGTTCCTCACCTGCTTGAACGCTCCGGCAGGCGAGGAACAAAAGCAAAGCTAATACCCCTTGGGGTAGAAGTTACCTAAGACCTCTGCTTTGAAGTCCGCGTACGAACCGTTCTCAATGCTGTCGCGGATCCCATCAACAAGGCGCACAGTGAACCACTCGTTGTGGATTGTGGCCAAAGTTGAGCCGAGCAGCTCTTTCGCTTTGAAAAGGTGCCTGATGTAGGCGCGCGAATAATTCTGGCACGTATAGCATCCGCAGCCCTCAACCAGAGGGGTAAAGTCGCGAGCAAAACGGGCGTTCGTCACGTTAAAGCGCCCGGTGGGGGTGTAGATGGCCGCATTACGAGCCACGCGGGAAGGATTCACGCAGTCGAACGTGTCCGCGCCTGCTTCAATGGCGGCAAAGAAATCGACTGGTTCAGAAATTCCCAGAAGGTGACGCGGCAAATCCTCGGGTAGTTGGGCACTGACCCACCCGACGATACGTCCCAAATTTTCCTTTTCGAGGGCGCCCCCGATGCCGAAACCATCGAAACGGTAATCATCCACTTCCATGGCGGCCAAAGTTTGGGCAGCACCAACTCGCAAATCTTCGTACTGGGCTCCTTGAACCACACCCCATAGCTGCTGGTAGGGGGCCTTCCAATTCAACTCGGTCAGCCGTTTATGTTCCGCTAGGCATCGACGTGCCCAGGCTTCGGTGCGCACCAAAGATTCCACCTGGTAACTGTAGGGGTGGAGCAAACTGGTCAGCTCATCGAAAGCAAACATAATGTCGGCCCCCAGGTTGTGCTGGATCCCGATGGATACTTCCGCATTGAAATGGTGAGAACTGCCGTCAATGTGACTGCGGAAAGTCACTCCGTCTTCGGACACGGAAGCTCGCGAGGTTTTCACGGCCTGCAAAGCGGCGTCGGCGTCACTGCTGTCGCGCTGCCCAGAAAACTCCTCTGACAAAACTTTCTTGTAACCGGCCCCCATCGACAAAACTTGGAATCCGCCAGAATCGGTGTAGGTCGGGCCCTCCCAGTTCATGAACTTGCCCAGCCCACCCGAATCGCGAACAATATCGTCGCCCGGTTGCAGATACAGATGGTAGGCATTCGACAGGAGAGCCTGAGCACCCACACCGGTCATCATTTCGGGGATTACCGCTTTAACTGTTGCTTTGGTTCCCACTGGAATGAAAGCGGGCGTGTGGATATCACCGTGGGCAGTGTGGATCACGCCGGTGCGTCCCTGCGTTCCCGCCAGCGAAGAACGGAAGGTGAAACCCCGATCAGCTGATGGCCCCGTCCGCAGGGTAGGCACGGTGTCCGCAGGGAACGACTCAGGGGTTTTTCGCCATGTTGCCAGTGTGTCGCTAGGTAAGTTTGGGCCGAGCCAGTTACTTTTCGTCATTGTCAATCAGTCCTGTAATGTTCTTGTTTCCAATATCCAGGGACGAACCAAATAGTTGTTGGCGACGTCTCGCCCAGCGGATCAGCGGGTAGGTGCCCGGGAGGAACAGCACTTCGACAGATAATTTGTAAATGTACCCGACTAGGACGTAATTCCAGAATTCTGCGCCCACCAGCACACCGTAGAAAGCGATGAAACAGAAAACTAGGGTGTCGAGCGCCTCCCCGACAATGCTCGAACCGAGAAGTCGTCCCCAAAGGTTGTTCTCGCCCCATTTTTTCTTCATGGTAACAAGGACGTAAGCATTCATGATCTGACCCAATAGAAAACCCAGGAGCGACGCAGCAACAATTCGTGGCACGAAGCCCAGCACCGCCTCGAAAGATTCCTGGTGGGCATAATCGGAGGCCGGGGGCAGGAACTGGACTCCCCAGAAGGTCAGTGCCGCCACGGCAGACAGTACGAATCCGACAATAATGACCTGGCGAGTCCGAGCGAATCCGTATACTTCAGCGAGGACGTCGCCGATCACGTACGTGAGCGGAAAGAGGATGGCTCCACCGTCGAAGTTCAGGTGCCAAGCACCAATTTGGACGGTGAAAAGCTTCGTGGCCGCAACATTCGCTATCAGTAAGAACCCGACGAAACATGTTGCCAGCAGCGTGTACGGAGGCATCTTTCGGTCAGTCTGAGGCATCTTCACCATCCCATTGTGCCCGTTGGGTGCGCCCGAGGCCAGCAAAGTGACCTGCAGCAAGTTCTGGCTCCGCACGGTCTGCATTAGGCTGAGGACGTGATTAGTGTTCAAGATTTCGGTTTGCGCATTGGCGCTCGGCAGCTTTTGGAACCTACCAGTTTCACTGTTGGTAAGGGGGCCAAAATCGGCCTGGTGGGACGCAACGGCGCCGGCAAACCCACCATGATGCGCCTTTTAGCGGGAGAGGCCGATCGGGGAGCTGCAGAGCAAACCGGAACGATTAGCCGGTCCGCGCCCGTGGGGTACTTGCCACAAGACACCACCGAGGGCGACCTCAACCAAACTGCACGGCAACGAATAATTTCGGTGCGAGGTATCGACCATGTTTTGCAGCGCATCAAGAAGGCCGAACATGAGATGAGCACGACTACCGGAAGTCGGCAGCAGCGGGCAATGGAACGTTACGTCCGTTTGGATCACGAGTTCACCCAGTCGGGGGGATGGGCAGCGAACTCTGAGGCAGCGCAAATTGCCGCCTCTTTGGGTGTCGACGAAAGACTGATGGAACAGAACCTCCAAACGCTTTCCGGGGGGCAACGGCGCCGCGTGGAGCTGGCTCGTGTGCTGTTTTCGGGGGCCGACACTCTGCTGTTGGACGAACCAACAAACCACCTTGATCACGACTCGATCCTGTGGTTGCGCGACTGGATCCGCTCGTACAGTGGCGGCGTGCTGGTAATTTCGCACGACGTCAACCTGCTGCGGGACACCATCAATCAGGTGTTCTTTCTTGATGCGCGTCGAGCCCAAATGGATACGTACAACATGGGGTGGGATGCACACCTGAAACAGCGCGAAGAAGACGAGCGGCGTCGCCGGAAGGAACGGGCGAATGCGCTGAAGAAGGCCGAAGCCCTGCAGGCACAGGGCGAGAAGATGCGCGCTAAAGCCACCAAGGCCGTTGCCGCACAACAAATGTTGCGTCGTGCCGCTGAACTGCGGGAAGGCGCCGGCGAAGCAACCACTGTTGAGAAAGTCGCGAGAATCAAGTTCCCGGACCCAGCACCCTGTGGAAAAGTGCCGCTGCTGGCGGAAGGACTTTCCAAATCATACGGTTCGCTAGAGGTATTTACCGGTGTCGATTTGGCGATCGATCGGGGTTCCCGCGTCGTGATTTTGGGTTACAACGGGGCCGGTAAAACAACGCTCCTACGAATCTTGGCCGGGGTCCAAGCTCCCGATTCAGGCCGGACAATTTCGGGGCACGGATTGAAAATTGGTTACTACGCGCAGGAACATGAGACTTTGGACGCCGCTGCGACCGTCGCCGAAAACATGCGTGCGGCTGCCCCTAAACTCGATGACACTGAACTGCGATCCGTTTTAGGGCAGTTCCTCTTCGGGGCCGACGATATTGACAAGCTGGTTTCGGTGCTTTCTGGTGGGGAAAAAACCAGGCTGGCACTTGCGAGTTTGGTGGTTTCCACGGCGAACGTTCTTCTTCTTGACGAGCCGACCAATAACTTGGATCCGGCCTCCAGAGAAGAAATACTTTCAGCTCTGCGAACGTACGAGGGCGCTGTCGTCCTGGTTACTCACGATCCCGGAGCTGTTGAGGCCCTCGGCCCGGACCGGGTTCTATTGCTTCCGGACGGCGATGAGGACCTGTGGGACGAAACGTACCTGGACTTGGTAACGCTAACCTGAGGCATCTTTTGGGTGGGGCCGGAAAGCTACCGGTCCTCACGGCTGGGAAACACAACGACGCCGTTTTCTTCTGCCGCCAGGTATTCATTTAGGGGCCAGGTTTCCGCCGGGAAGTTTCGGGCCTGCAAATATTCCAGCAGAAACTTCCGGTGCTCATCGCAAGCCAACCAGGTTTTGTGCCGGCCATAGTGAATATTTGGGTTGGCCCAAAGCACCGCCCACGTGGCATCCGCAGTGCAGCTCCGAGCGGAGCAGGTCAAAGATTCGGGACCGCGAGTTATCGTCATACCCTCTACTCTATATCCCCAATTTTGCGGTTCATCCGGCTTGAACACCGAAAATCGTTTACCGTGGAGTTATGAGCGAACATCACGTAATTCTGATCCGCCACGCGGATGCACACAATCACGACGTCGACGGTGATAAGGGCAGATCTTTGCGCGATCAGGGGGAAGCGCAAGCTGAGGCACTGGGGCATGCCTTGGCTCCGTACCTGGTGGACGTGGGTGCGGTGCTGGTGTCTCCGGCGGTGCGAGCAACTCAAACCTGGGAGCTTATTGCAGCTGCCGCAACCAGGGCCGGGGCAAGTTTACCCCCAGCGCAAGAACGGCCGGTGCTCTATCGGGGAGATGCCCCCGAAATCGCTGAGTTGGTTCGTTTTGACGGATGTGGCCGCGTCACCGTGTTGGTGGGCCATATGCCAACCATCGCGGAAACTGGCGTTCTACTGTCACAGGCAGGTGTCGCTGCGCCGACTCGGATGGCTCCCGCAACAGCCGTTATTCTCACCGCGGACCAGGATTGGCACCAGTGGCATACTCGGGTTGCCGGAAGAGCTAAAGTCATCGATCTGACTTCAAACGCGCCGCAATAGGGGCCGGGGATAACCGCGCGCACTGGTGGCCCATCTCGATCAAAGCTGTGGGGCGTTATGTCCCAGCATGCCGATAACGACGTCTCACTGTGGCACATCCAGGTGGTTGTTCACGGCGGCGCGGGCTCGTGGTTTGGCGCAGACGGCAATCCCGACGTCGGCGGCCTCCATCATGGGGATATCGTTGGCCCCGTCGCCCAGAGCCACTGTTGGCATCCCGGTTTCTTCGGCCAGTAGCCGCAGGTAGTCCCGCTTCTTATCTGCGGTGACTATTTCGCCGGTGACCCGACCTGTTAGGTGACCATCAATTATTTCTAAGTCGTTGGCGAGGGCGAAATCGATACCTAAATCGGCCGCCAGCATTTCGACAATGGGGGTGAAGCCCCCGGAGACGATGGCGACTTTTCCGCCCTCGGCATGCACCCAGTCAATCAGTGTTGAGGCACCGGATCGGACTGTCAGATCGGCGTAAACGTCGGCAAAAACCGACTCGGGGAGTCCCTTGAGCAGCGCGACTCGTTCCGTGAGGGACTCGGCGAAGTCAAGTTCTCCCTGCATGGCACGTTCCGTAATGTCCGCCACTTGCTGTCCGACTCCCGCGAGGGCGGCGAGCTCATCGATGACTTCTTGATCGATAAGGGTCGAGTCGACATCCGAGACGAGCAGTGTGGGGATGGGGAACAGCCAGGTGGTGCCAATTTCTGAGGTCGCGATTGTCTCCACGTCGACAACGGCGGGCGGTGATGTGGCGGGACGGATTTGTCCCCACCAGTTTGGGCCGCTCACCAGCGTTAGGTCGGTGTCTGGGGGCATCGGTAATTGGTCCTCACCATAAATTTCTACGGTCAGGAGTTCATCAGGGGTTTTCACTTACGGATCACGAAACCTTTGGGAGCGACAGTAATTCCGGACTCGGTAACTGTGAGTCCACGGCTTCGATCATAGTCTGCATCGACGCCGACTTGAGCGCCGTCCTCAACCACGACGTTCTTATCGAGGATCGCTTTGACGACGGTCGCGTGCCTGCCAATTCGAACTCCGTTGAGGATCACAGAATCAGCGACCGTTGCCCACGGGTGGATTGTGACTTTCGGTGACAGCACTGAATGGCTGACGTGACCACCTTCGATAACGGTGCCGGCCGAAATCAGCGTGTCGACGGCTTGCCCTTCGGGGCCGCCCTCGATGTCGTTGATGAACTTTGCCGGGGGGACCGCCACATCAATGTAGGTGAGGGTCGGCCACTCGTAGTTGTAGAGGTTGTACACCGGTCGGGGGCTAATCAGGTCCATATTCGCTTCGTAATAGGCGTCAATTGTCCCCACATCACGCCAGTAGGCGCGGTCCCTCTTCGTTGACCCGGGCACCTGGTTGTAAATGAAGTCGTAGACCCCGCAACTATTATTGGCCACGAACCACGGAGCAATATCGCCGCCCATGTCATGTCCGGAGCGGGGGTTCTCTGCGTCGATGCGCAGCGCCTCCACCAGGGCCTTCGTGGTGAAAACGTAGTTACCCATGGAAGCGAGAACTTTGGTTGGATCATCCGGCAGGCCCTGGGCGGACGCTGGTTTTTCCAAGAAGTTCTTCACCACTCCATTCTCGGCCTCGATCACACCCCACTGGGGTGCCTCTTCAATGGGTTGGCGTATCCCGGCGACAGTCATGTCTAGCCCAGAATCAATGTGGTGACGCACCATCTGCGAGAAATCCATGCGGTAAATATTGTCGGCACCCGCGATCACTATGTAGTCGGGCTGCTCATCATCGACGATGTTCAGCGACTGGTAAATGGCGTCGGCGGACCCTAAGTACCAGTGACGACCGCGTCGCTGTTGAGCGGGCATCGGGGTCACGTAGTTGCCCAACATGGGGGAGAGGTTCCAGGCTTTAGAGAT
>CAYFQJ010000011.1:0-17244 GCA_964345205.1 uncultured Actinomyces sp.
GTGGGCAGAGATTCTCTCTTCGCCCACCCCTCTCTCAAGCTACTTAGTTTTTGCTGCTTTCTGCGTAGCCATTAGCGATGGCGGTGCCGACTTCCTCGTCAATGTTCTTCCAGTACTCGAAGACGCGTGACAGGACGGGTTCCTCAACGCCGTCCAGTAGCGAACCGACTACCGTATCGACCAGACGGCCTCGTTCCTCTTCACTGAAAACGTCGCGGACCAGGGTATGGGCCTGACCGAAATCGGAATCCTCTGCGTGTAGCGTGTAGGCCGCCCGCACCATTTCGCCGTCAGCTTCCCAGCCGTTGTCAACGGGTCCTTCAGTGTCCTGGTAGGCACGATCGTACGAGTTGGGGGCATACACAGGAGCATTGCCGGTGTGGTAATACTGCATGCTGCCTTCCTTGTCGTAAGAGTTGGTCACTGAAATCGGCTGGTTCACCGGCAACTGGTTGTAGTTGGTGCCCACGCGGTGACGCTGTGCGTCGGGGTAGGAGAAGACACGCGCCAAAAGCATCTTGTCCGGGGAGACGCCAGTGCCGGGAACCGTGTTCGACGGGCTGAACGCGGCCTGCTCGATCTGCGCGTAGTGGTTGGTGGGGTTCTCGTTCAAGGTGAGTGTCCCGACCTCAATCAGGGGGTAGTCGGCATGCGACCAGGTCTTCGTGAGGTCGAAGGGGTTGAAACGGTAGTCCTTCGCGTCGTCATAAGGCATGATCTGGACCGAGAGGTTCCACGAGGGATAGTCCCCGCGCGCGATCGCGTCGAACAGGTCGCGGCGGTGGAAGTCAGCGTCGGAACCGGCGAGCTGTTCTGCCTCTTCGTTCGTCAGGTTTTCGATGCCCTGGTTAGTCTTGAAGTGGTACTTGACCCAGAACTTTTCGCCAGCTTCATTGACCCACATGTAGGTGTGGGATGAGAAGCCGTGCATGTGGCGCCAGCTGCGGGGAATACCACGGTCACCCATCAGGTAGGCAACCTGGTGGGCGCTCTCCGGCGAGAGCGTCCAGAAATCCCACTGCATATTGTTGGAACGCAGTCCCGAATCGGGGAGGCGTTTCTGCGAGTGGATAAAGTCGGGGAACTTGATGGGGTCGCGGAGGAAGAACACAGGGGTGTTGTTACCCACCATGTCGAAGTTGCCTTCTTCAGTGTAGAAGCGAACCGCGAAGCCGCGGACGTCGCGCCAGGTATCCGGTGATCCCAATTCGCCGGCTACGGTCGAAAACCGTGCGAGGCTGCGAACTTTCGAACCGGGCTGCAAGAAGGAGGCCTTCGTGTAGGCCGAAACATCTCCGGTGACTTCGAATTCACCGAAAGCGCCAGAGCCTTTCGCGTGGGGGCTTCGTTCCGGGACTCGTTCCCGGTCGAAACGGGCGAGCTTCTGCACGAGAGCGACGTCGTGGAGCAGCAGGGGGCCGTCGGCGCCAACACTCAAAGAATGCGCATCAGATTGACGGATCTCACCGGACTCGGTGGTTGAGGGATGCTGGGGATCAAACTTCATGAAAATTTCCTCCAAAAGTCGGTTCGGGCCCGGTCGTCGGCCCAGTGGATTCAAATCTTTGCTGAACAGTTACGGCAAACGCCGCGATAAAGAACTTCTGCTACATCGATGTCCATCGCGTAATCTCCCGGAGGTTCCATACAGGGAACATGTCCCGCCTGGCAGGGAACATCGGTCAGTGTCCCGCAGTCACGACACAGGAAATGGTGATGGTTATCGTGTAGATCGATTTCGTAGAGTGCAGCTCGGGCACTGGGGGCAACTCGCCTAACAACTCCGACCTCAGCCAGAGTGTTCAAACTGTCATAAACAGCCTGCCGAGAGACCGCTCCCAACGCTTCATGCACGTCCCCGAAGATCACTTCCGCCTCAGAGTGTGGGCGCTCTTGCAGTGCGGCCAGGATCGCTAGCCGCGGCGCAGTTACCCGCAATTCAGCTGCCTTCAACAAGGCGGCAAACTCAGAAGTGGCCATACCCCCACCATAGCAGATATCTGTACTTTATCAAGTTATCGACTATATCTAGTATGAGGCGATTTGGCGGCTAGATGAGCTCCCGTCCTCACCGGGTGTATGGGCCCCGGGGGGGGTGGGAGGACTGCCCACAATGGCGGCAGCGGCGAGTCCGGGCGCTTCCTTTTAGTAGGGTGGCGGTAACGTCGAATGGCCCTTCGATAAAAGGACTTCTCCCCCATGGCCTCAAGAAAATCGCTCCGAATGATTGCTGTTATTCCTTGCCGCAATGACGCCAAGTACCTGGAGGCTTGTTTACAAGCTTTTGCGTCGCAGACTCGCCTGGCCGACCAAATAATTGTCGTCGACAACTGCTCCGACGACGATACGCGAAGCGTCGCCGAGAAGTTCGGCGCGACGGTAGTGGATGAAGTGCAGTTAGGGGTTGGGGCCGCTGCGGCCCGCGGCTACGACGAAGCAGTGCAATACGGTGCGGACATTATTGCCCGAGTGGATGCGGATTCCATTCCCCCCGTCGACTGGTTAGAAAGGATCGAAGGGTTCTTCCTCCCCCGCCCCTCACTGGATGCGGTCACGGGCATCGCCGAATTCTACGAGTGCACCCCCCTAAAGAAATGGGCCGGAGAAACCTTCTACACCGGAGCACTGAAGGCAATTGTGGCGCCGGCTCTGGGACGCCCCGCTGTTTTTGGTTCCAACTTCGCGATGCGTTCTGAACTTTGGCGCCAACTTTCGGACCGCGTCGTCAGAACAGACCCCAATATCCATGATGACCTGGACCTGAGCATCAATATGCCGGCCACGACCCGGGTCGTGGCTGACCAGAGCCTAATCATGCCTGTCTCGGGCCGACCTTTCGACAGTTGGCACAATTTTTCCACTCGTATCTACAAGGCTTTCGTAACGTTCGGGGCGACGTGGCCGCTCTGGCTCCCGTGGGTTTCCCGCAACAAGAACCGCAGGTAGCTCGGCTCTGTCCCCGCCCCTCGCAGGCCAGAAGATTTCACTTTGCGTCGATCTGCTCGTAAAACTGGACGAGGTCGCGCAGCAGGTCGTCGGGAGCAGATTCAGCGGGAGAATGCCCGGCCTGATATTCGCGGAACGTGGCGCCGATCGACTCGGCGTGATCTCGATGCTTTTTCAAACTCCACAGGTCTCCGGCTCCTGCACCGACCATCAACGGTACGTTCGCAGCCCGGACGCTACCATTCAGATCCGGGATATTCATCATGTCGTCGATGGCGTGGACGACACTGTCCCTAACGGTGTACCCCATACGGTGGCGGACGAAGCGGTAGCGGCTGCGCGGGGCGAAGTTCACGTTGAATTTGATTCCCGTGAGTAACAGTGCGGCACCGGTACGGGCGGCGCGCCCCCACACCAGCGGCCCGATTACCTTCATGAAACTGAAGGCGTTTCCGGCCGTTGGTGGCACAGAAAGAAACATCATTGAACGGAATATTTCGGGGCGCTCCACCAAAAGTTGACGCCCGATAATTCCGCCGTATGAATACCCAACGCAGTGTGCTGCACCCAGTTTTTCGAGGATCGCCTCGATGTCTCGCAAATGCATCGCCACGGACCACAGTCCATCACCGCCGGGCCCTGCTTGATATGACTGGTACTGCCCGGCCAGGTCGATCGCCCACACGCAGTAACCCCGTGCACCCAATTTAGGGCCGATTAGTGAAAAATCCTCTTTCGATCCCGTGATGCCCGGGACAAGCAAGACCGGAGTTCCATCAGACGGGCCCCACTGCGCTACGGCCAGGGGACCACTGGGAGCGGGGAAAAAGAACGTATTGGTCTGGTCGGGAAGCTCCCGCCAATCGAAAGCGCGCGGATTCGTCGAATCGTCACTTTTTGAACGCGACATACCGAACAAAATTCCACTCCCAGGACCGAAGCTCAGGACACTACCCGTCGGCACACGGCCCTAACGCAGGGCTACACCGCTGCTCGCCAACCATTTCTCAAGTTCCGGTTGCGGCATGGCTCCAACCTTTCTTGCCATTTCGCGGCCATTGCGCAGCAAGACCATCGTGGGAATACTCATCGCCCGATAGCGTGCCTGCGTCACCGGGTTATCGTCAACATTGACTTTAATGATCTTGAGTTTCCCCGCATACTTGACCGCGATCTTCTCCAGAATCGGGGCCACCATCCGGCAGGGACCACACCACGGCGCCCAAAGATCCACCAGAACCGGCAGCTTCACATTGATTTCCTGATCAAAGTTCCCATCAGTACCGGCAACTATCCACGGCAGCAGTTTCTTACATTCCCCGCAGCTGGGTGCGCCCCTGGGTGCCTCCGGCACACGATTCGTCTTTCCGCACGCTGCACACTTCGTTTTTCCCATGGCTCTAGTATGCCCATAAGAGGGAAGATTCTGCCGCATTTGGGAGCATTCCGCCCTCCACGAAGACCCGCAATAGGAGCGTCTACCGCAGGTACGCGCGCACATACGGCGCGGGGATGTACCCCTGGGAATAGCGCAACTCATCCGCTGCCCGCACCGCAAAGTTCGGGTCGCGCAGCAGCACCCGCCCGAGGTACACGGCGTCGGCCTCACCAATAGCGACAATCTGCTCGGCCTGCATCGGCTCGGTGATCAGCCCGGCCACTGCGACGGGAATTTCGACCGCGCTCCGAATCTCCTGAGCCAGCGGAACCTGATATCCCGCACCAACCGGAATGGGCGCTGACGGGAGGTTCCCTCCAGATGACACCGAAATGAGATCGACACCGAGGTCCTTTAGCCATTCGGAAATGATCAGAGTTTCGTCAATTCCGAGACCTTCAGGCACCCACTCAGTGGCGGAAAGCCGAACAATCACGGGCATTCCTGAAGGCACAGACGTTCGGACCGTTTCGACAACTTGAAGCAGGAGCCGCGCACGATTCTCCAAGGAGCCACCGTAGTTATCGTCACGGAAATTGCTGAGCGGGGAAAGGAACTCGTGGAGCAGGTAGCCGTGGGCCCCGTGGATTTCGATCGCGTCAAAACCCGCGTCCACCGCGCGAACTGCCGCGACACGGAAGGCCTCAACCACGCCCTCAATATCGGCGGCTGTTATGGCGGTCGGCATTGAGAGACCTTCGAAGGGCACCGATGAGGGGGCAACAACCGGCCAGCCGCCCTCGGCCTGGGGCGCCACTCCGGTCTCCTCACCGGGGAAACCTCGACGCACTGATGCCTTACGACCCGCATGGGCCAATTGGATCGATGATTTGGCGCCCTGAGAGCGAATCAGGTCCGTAATCTGACGGAAGGCCCGCATCTGTTCATCGTTCCACAGCCCCAAATCCTGAGGTGAAATCCGTCCCTCGGGAACGACAGCGGTGGCCTCTACAGTCACTAACCCGGCCCCTCCGCGCGCGAAGGAACCGTAGTGCAAGAGGTGCCACGAAACGGGGACACCATCACGCTCAGTGACAGAGTATTGACACATCGGCGCAACCCAAATTCGGTTACGGACGGTCAAATCACGCAGTTGGATCGGAGTGAAAAGTGCAGGAATCTTCGACATGACCGCAGTGTCTCACTCCGGGCGCCCCCGGGCAATTCGACGCAGGGCAGTTCGCGTTGACCACCACATTAAAGAAAAACAGGTCAGGACCGAAATCCTGACCCGTCTCTGCAGTTGTACGCCATGGGGGACTCGAACCCTCGACCCGCTGATTAAGAGTCAGCTGCTCTACCATCTGAGCTAATGGCGCTCGTTGCAACAGAACTTAACTTAGTAGATAAGCATAGTGCGATGCAAGCGAGATGCGGCCCGGAGCGCTGTTAGTGGCACACCTAATATAGGTTTCCATCCACAGTAACCTGATGATTCGCTGAGATTGTCCATTTTGCCCCCGCGTTCCCGCCGTGCCAGCTATGATCAAGAGGGTTCAACTGAAAGGCTCATCGTGACTTCAACTTCAGTAGATTTGCCGGTGCCCGCAAGGCAAAACAGTGCTTCGCGTCCGACCGGAATTGCCTTGCTGGTCTTCGCAATCTTGGGACTCTGGCCGTCGTTCCAACTTCTGCAATCAGAGTTGACGATCCTGAGGGCCCCGGGAAGTGCCCTCAGTTGTGATATGAATCCGCTCATCGCCTGTTCCACGTCCCTACTTTCCAACCAGTCACGCCTCCTCTTTGGTATCCCGAACTCAATCATCGGGATAATCGCCTTCTCCGCCCTCGCTGCCCTCGCTGTGGTCCTGGTTTCTAAGTACCTTTTGCCCGCGTGGATCTGGTGGGCAATGGGCGCCGCCTCCGTCGTCGGCGTTGCCTACGTCATTTACTTCCTCCACGCCTCAATCACCGTTTTCCAGGCACTTTGCCCCTACTGCATGGTTATCTGGGTGGCGGCCTTAGGGTTCTTCGTGGTGGTGTGGTCCCATATTTTGGCTACCGGCTTGGCTGGCGAAAAAGCCATCCACCTGGGGACCAGCCTGCAGCGCTACTGGTGGCTCATCCTGATTGCATTGCTCTTGATCATCGCTGTTCTTATTTTCTTTGGACTCTCGGGCCAAATCCGCGCGGCCTTCTTCCGCGGCTAGAACCTTCATGACTGTAAACGAACACAATCCCCCAATATCACCCGTTGCCGAAGACTACCTGAAGGCTCTTTACTCTGCTGAAGAGTGGGGCGAGGGCGGTTTGGGAGTAACCGAGATCGCTCGGCGAATGAACGTGGCTGCCTCAACTGCCTCCGAAAATGTCTCTAAGCTGCACCGGCAGGGACTGGTTGACCACGCCCGCTACCAGAAGGTTCACCTGAGTGATGCGGGGCGGCAAACTGCAATCGCCACGATACGGCGACATCGGATCTTGGAAACCTACCTGTACGAAAAACTCGGTTTTGACTGGGATGAAGTGCACGTTGAGGCTGAGATCCTTGAACATGCGATGTCGGAGGTGCTGGTGGACCGGATGGACCAGGTTTTGGGCTACCCGCGGCGGGACCCGCATGGTGATCCGATTCCACGGCGCGGACAAGAAGAGGCCCCGCGCCCGCCAATGCCCCTGACAGATTTACCGGTAGAGACACCCGCTACAGTCACCCGCCACCTTGTCTCGTACGGTGTGGTCTTGGATGCCACGATCACTGTGACCCAGAGACTCAACTACACGGGGCTCACCGAAGTGGAGGTTTGTCCCCCCACAGATTGGGAACCACGCAACCGCCCTCAACTACGACCGGGAGTTCAACCGGGCACCGGCAGCCGATTCACCCTGGGGGATCCGGCGGTCGCTGCCATCAGCGTCACCGAGTAAGGCGAGGCTCCGATGGGAAGTCCCCGCCACGTGGGTTTACGGACAGGCCGGTGACGCCGGCGAGTTCAGCTCCCACGGAATATTGTGGTGATTACCCATTTCCCTTAGAGCATCGCGGACGGCGTTGGCATCGTCGGCCAGGGATGCCGCATCGACGGCCTGAGCGTTCGTGAGTTGCGCGTCATTCTGGTCGACCGCCGGGATCACGTGCAGGTGCGTATGGGGAACATCGAAACCGGCAATCAGCAGCGCGGCGCGGGGAACATCGAAAGCCCGCAGTTGGGCGGCTCCAATAATTTGGCTGACCTTCATTAGGTGCGCAGCCAAAGCGGGTGGGAGGTCCGTCCACTTGTCGATCGGTTCGCGCGGCACCACCAACATGTGCCCCGGTCGGACAGGTTCGATCGTCGAGAAGACAACACATTCTTCATCTGACCAAACGAAGTTGCCTTGGATGTCCTGGGAAATTATCAGTTCAAAAACAGTGCTCATAACTACATGATGCCTTGAAACCAACGAGGCCGCCCTCTGGGACCCCCGCGAGCGCCAGATGGTTCTCCCCTAAACGGGATTGGAGCCTTTTCGGACGGACCGTGACGATTGCCATGGGATGAGCCGCCACCTGCGCGTGGTAAGGGGCTACCCTAGACAGGGATAATCGGAGGGAATAAGCAAATGTCTGACACCGTAAGTTCAACACCACAGTTCCGTTACGACGCCAAAATGGCCGGAGAAATTGAACGGAAGTGGCAAAGCTACTGGCGCGAGCACAGCAGCTTCAACGCGGATAACCCGGTGGGAGCACTTCAGGGCCCCAATGCCGAGCGCGAACCCTGGTTCGTCATGGACATGTTCCCCTACCCCTCGGGCGCCGGACTGCACGTTGGGCACCCCCTCGGCTATATCGCTACCGACACCCTGGCCCGGTTCGAAAGAATGCGCGGCAAGAACGTCCTCTACACCCTGGGCTTCGACGCTTTTGGTCTTCCAGCCGAACAGTACGCCATTCAAACCGGCCAGCACCCACGAATCACCACTGAGGCCGCCATCGCCAATATGGAAACACAGCTGGAACGCATCGGCCTCTCCCATGATCCTCGCCGTTCCTTCGCCACCATCGACGACGACTATGTACGTTGGACGCAGTGGATTTTCCTGCAAATTTTCAATAGTTGGTACGACCCCGAAGCTCCCAATGGTGAAGGAAGCTTGGGACGGGCACGCCCAATCGACGAACTGGTCGATCAGTTCGAGTCCGGCTCCCGACAGACACCGGACGGTCGTCCCTGGGCTGAGCTGTCCCCCGTCGAGAAATCAGATGTCCTTGACCAGTTCCGCCTCGCCTACATTTCCGAGTCGCCGGTAAACTGGTGCCCCGGTTTGGGCACCGTCCTGGCCAATGAAGAGGTCACGGCCGAAGGCCGTTCTGAACGCGGCAACTTCCCCGTTTTCACCCGCAACCTGCGCCAGTGGAATATGCGCATCACCAGTTACGCGGCGCGGCTAATCGATTCGCTCGACAGCATCGACTGGCCCGATAAAGTCCGCTCCATGCAGAAGCACTGGATTGGCCGCTCAACAGGAGCATCGGTCCAGTTCCCCGTCGACGGTTACGGAAATGTAGAGGTCTTCACGACGCGTCCCGACACTCTTTTCGGCGCAACGTTCATGGTTGTGGCCCCCGAGCATCCGCTCATTGCCGAGGGCGTCGAGATCGCCACCAGTTGGCCGGCGGGAACGCGAGAGGCTTGGACAGGCGGTCATGACTCCCCCCGGGCAGCGGTTCGCGCGTACCAGCAGTGGGCACAGGGACGTACCGAGTTGGAGCGGCAGGAGGACGGCACCGAGAAGACCGGCATCTTCACCGGATTCTTCGGAACCAACCCGGTGAACGGTAAGTCGGTCCCCATCTTTACTGCCGACTATGTGCTGATGGGTTACGGCACGGGCGCGATCATGGCGGTCCCGGCTCATGACACCCGCGACCACGAGTTTGCGCAGCGTTTCGACATCGACGTCGTGCCCACGATTCAGCCGCCGACGGATTTCGATATTTCCGCCGAAGCATGGACCGGCGATGGGCTCGTCATCAACTCTTCCAACGCCGACTTTTCGATTGACGGGCTGCCAAAAGACGAGGCGATTGCGGCTATCACGACGTGGTTGGCCGAGAAAGAGTACGGTGCCGCGGCGACAACGTACCGCTTGCGCGACTGGCTTTTCTCTCGTCAGCGTTACTGGGGCGAGCCCTTCCCAATTGTCTACGGTGAGGACGGCCGCGTCCACGCATTGCCGGACGATCAGCTGCCCGTGACTCTGCCGCATTTGGATGATTTCTCTCCCCGTACCTTCGATCCTGAAGACGCTGACTCGTCTCCAGAAACGCCTCTGGGTCGGGCCGCTGATTGGCTCACCGTTGAACTTGACCTGGGCGAGGGAACGCAAACGTACTACCGCGACACCAATACGATGCCCAACTGGGCCGGGTCGTGCTACTACGAGTTACGTTACATCGACCCCACCGAGACGGATCGACTGATCGACCCCGTCAACGATGCCTACTGGATGGGCCCCACGGAGAACAAGCAGCGCGGGGGTGCCGACCTCTATGTGGGCGGCGTTGAGCATGCCGTGCTGCACCTGCTTTACGCTCGTTTCTGGCAGAAAGTGCTCTTCGACCTCGGTTTCGTAACTGGCGCCGAACCTTTCCACAAGCTCTTCAACCAGGGATATATTCAGGCCTACGCCTACACGGATGCGCGCGGAGTTTATGTCCCCGCAGAAGAAGTCGCGGGCGACGAACAGTCCGGGTTCACCTATAAGGGAGAACCGGTCAAGCGTGAGTACGGCAAGATGGGCAAGTCGCTGAAGAACTCCGTGACGCCCGACGAGATGTGCGAAACATACGGGGCTGACACGTTCCGCGTGTACGAAATGTCGATGGGTCCGCTTGACGTTTCACGTCCCTGGGACACCAAAGCGGTCATCGGGGCGCAACGATACCTCCAGCGCTTGTGGCGCAACGTTGTGGACGAGGACACCGGTGAAGTGACAGTGGTGGACGGTCCGGGCAGCGAAGAAACTCGCCGTCTGGTGGCCAAGACAATCGTTGAGGTTACCGAAGAGTTAGAAAATATGCGGATCAACACCGCGATCGCTCGGATGATCGTCCTCAATAATCACCTGACCGGACTGAAAGAAGTTCCGCGGGACGCCATCGAGACTTTGGTGTTGCTGACGGCGCCGGTGGCGCCGCATCTGGCTGAAGAAATTTGGGAACGGTTGGGGCACTCATCGTCCCTTTCCAGTCACGACTTCCCTACCGTCACCGATCCGAGTCTGCTGGTGGAAGATCTGGTCACGTGCATCGTTCAAGTAAATGGCAAAGTCCGCGCCAAACTGGAAGTCCCCACCGATATTGATGAGGGCGCCCTTGAGGCTTTGGCTCTGGAGGCAGACCCCATCGTCAAAATCCTGGCGGGCCAGGCCCCTCTGAAAGTTATTGTGCGGGCACCGAAGCTAGTGAACCTGGTGGTGCCACGCCAGTAGTTGCGGTGGGTTCTTACCGAGGGCGACAGCAGAGGAACGGTGAGGGAAGATGCCTGAAGGCCATTCGTTGCGACGGTTAGCGAATGCTTTCAACGAGACCTTCGTCGGCGACGTGTGTGAACTCAGTTCGCCGCAGGGAAGGTTCGAAGCAGGCGCCGAAGCTCTGACTGGCAGACGAATCGTGGCGGCTCAGTCAGTGGGCAAACACCTGTTCCTCGGCTTCGTTCCCGCCGCTGAGGAATTCGCAGAATCACCGGAAACTGATCCGAGATTCTGGGATGATCACCCCGAGATTCTCTGGCTCCACACGCATCTTGGCCTGTACGGTGCTTGGCGTTTTTCTGGTGCGACGCCCCCGCCCTCGGCTGCTATTGGCGCTCCTCGCACAGAAGGCCCCGATGAAGGGCTCTACACTTCGTGGGGTGCTGACAGCGAAAACTGGGAAGCTCCACCACCACGCGGTGCAGTCCGCGTCAGGATCCTCACCTTCACGGCTGTTGCTGATCTGAACGGGCCAACCCGCTGTGACGTCATCGATTCCGAGCAAAAGGCCACAGTAATCGCAAGACTCGGTCCCGACCCCCTCGATCCGCTGGCGCTGACCCCTGGGGTTCGAGATGAATTTGTGCGTCTGGTCCGCAAATCTGAACGCCCGGTAGGCGACCTAGTTATGGACCAGCAAGTGAGTGCCGGGGTGGGCAATATTTACCGCGCCGAAGCACTGTTTCGGCAAGGAATATCACCGAACCGGGCCGGTAGTCGTGTCTCTTCAGAACGACTGCGCCGACTGTGGGACGATTTTGTCTTACTTTTGCAGCGCGGGGTCGCGGAAGGGAAAATTCGCACCGTAGAACCGGAAGATGAACTGCACCACGAGGGCGACCCAGAGGCGAGCCGCTGGTATGTGTACCACCGACAGGGACGTCCGTGTCTACAGTGCGGCAACCCGGTCCAGGAGGCGCTTATGAAAGGCCGGCGACTGTTCTGGTGCTCAACCTGTCAAAGATAGGGCTCGGGGTGCAAAGTCTGCGCCTAGGCGTCCGCGTCTTCTAAGACACTGAAGCCGACATCTTGGTACAGGCCATATGCGGCGGGGCTGCGCCGGAAATCTAACCGCAAAGCCAAAGAGTCATATCCCCATTCGGCGGCACGTGCACTCAGTTCACCAACAAGAGCGGTGGCGATTCCCTGACGCCGGAAATCGGGATCAACCATCAGTTCAGTTACGTACGGACCACGTGGGGCGTCATCCCAGGGCGCATCCAGAACCGCGAGGATCGCCCCCACCAGACGGCCGTCAAGCCACGCGCCGACAAAAGAATCGTCCCGGGGCGTACCGAAGGCACCGTCGTAGGCCATCCTGAACTCATCGCTTGCCTCGAAAAGAGACTCAGCTGTTTCTGGGGCTTCATACGCCACGACCGACAGCGACGCGAGCGCCGGAATGTCATACATGGTGAGCGTGGCCAGCTCTAATTTATCTGGTTCACGGCTGGTCGAAAGTTCGGCCAAATCAGCTTGCAAAGTGAGGTGTGTCATAGTCATAGCCTAGCGCATTGCATCCGGTTCGGCGCCTAACAAGACGCGCGCGCCACGACCAATTTCGAATATCCCGCGCCAAACGTCAGTCGACGCGGAGCCTCGAGGCTCGGGGTCACCTAGATGTAAAGGGCCGGCTCGGTCATTAATAAGTTTTCCAACATCGACTGTTTGGGGCGCTTGATTCGAGCTGGGACGCCCACGGCAACACTCTCATCGGGAACGTCGTGGATAACGACAGCATTGGCGCCGATACGCGCACCTTTACCCACCTCAATAGGGCCGAGCACCTTGGCACCGGCCCCGATAGTGACCCCCGCCCCCACTGTTGGATGACGTTTACCCGCGGACATGCTAACCCCGCCCAAAGTGACCTCGTGGAAGATGAGAACGTCCTCCCCCACTCTGGCGGTCTGCCCAATTACCACGCCGGTGGCATGGTCAATAAAGACACGTCTGCCGATGTGGGCTTCCGGGTGGATATCCACCCCGGTTAGGAACCGTGTTCCGTTTTGCAGCATGCGGGCCGGGAGGCGCAAACCGTTTTTCCACAGTGCATGCGCCACCCGATGCCCCCACAATGCATGCAAACCCGGATATGTTAATGCCACTTCCAGGGCGCTACTGGCCGCAGGATCCCGCAGCAAAGCTGTCCGGAGATCCTCTTTCATCAGTCGCCACGCCTTTGGCAGCTTAGGTTTCACGTGTCTAGCTTAGTCGACTCTATTCAAAGAGGTCCTGGTAAAGGGCCGTACTGAGGTAACGCTCACCCGTATCGGGCAAAACAACGACGATTGTTTTCCCCTGACTGTCGGGGCGCGCTGCGACCTGCAAAGCGGCTTCGAGCGCTGCGCCGGAAGAAATACCGACCAGCAGTCCCTCTTCACGAGCAGCCTCACGAGCCCGCTCAAGTGCTGCCGCACCGGGGATATCGATGACTTCATCAATCACTGACTGATCCAGAATTTCGGGAACAAAGTTGGCGCCCAGTCCTTGAATCGCGTGAGGGCCAGCCTTTCCTTCGGTTAGGAGTGGAGACTCCAAGGGCTCAACAGCGACGACCTGAACGCCGGAGTTCTGCTCTTTGAGGAAAGTTCCAGCGCCGGTGACAGTTCCACCGGTTCCGATCCCTGAAATCAAAACGTCGACGGCCCCGTCTGTTGCTTCCCAAATTTCGGGCCCGGTGTTCTTGTAGTGCGCGGCAATATTTGCGGGGTTCGCAAACTGTGAGGCCAGAACGGCACCTGGCCGGTCAGCAACAATTTGGTTAGCTGCGGCGACCGCACCCCTCATTCCCTCTGAAGGTTCGGTGAGGACAAGTTCCGCGCCGTAGGCACGAGCCAGCGCGCGGCGTTCCTTACTCATTGAGGAAGGCATTGTCAGAACGACACTGTAACCGCGCGCCGCACCCACCAGAGCCAGAGCAATACCGGTGTTACCGGAAGTTGCTTCGACGATAGTTCCGCCGGGCTGGAGCTGCCCGGACTCTTCGGCAGCATCAACGATGGAGCTGGCGATGCGGTCTTTTACTGAACCACCGGGGTTGAATGATTCCACTTTGGCGAGGACGGTGACGCCCTCGGGAGCAAGGGAGTTGAGGCGAACCAGCGGGGTTCCACCAATGGTGTCGGCGATGTTGTTGGCGATATCGGCCATGAAAGTTGTCCTTAATTTCCAGATTACGATTTTGGGGAAAAACTACTGAATGGCAGGCGACCCGAAGAAAGTCACAAAAATTCACCTGCGGGAGGGGCGGCGGCCGTCCTCTTTTTAGGTAGGTGACGCTACTTTTCCGCAGCCCCTAGAGACACATTGACGTGCACATGCCACACATAAACATGTTGGCGAAGAAGGACCCACAGGAACGCAGCGGCATGTCCATAATGACTGCCGCGTAGCGTTCTGAACTCTGGAGGTGGATCACAATTTGGAGTCTAGAGGTCCGACAGGTCCGTGTCGACCTCGATTCGCTCAGTGCCCACCTGGCGGAACGTCCCCGGCTGCGATATCAAGGCAGCCAAGTGGGAGTTTAGTCCCGGTAGGCCGCCCTCTCCCCCAAAAACTCGCAAAGTTAGTGAGTTGCCCCACATTGCATCGAGTACCTGCCATCCGGCGGAGCGCAGCTCCGACTCAACGCGACCAGCGGAACGTAGATCAATCTCAGCTTCGAAAATTGGCAGCTCTTCGACGCGCACGACTTGGGCCAAACCGATGGCCTCCTGGACAGCCTGGGAGTATGCCCGCACCAGTCCGCCCGTTCCGAGCAAAACTCCCCCAAAGTAGCGCGTCACCACTGCCGCCACGTTTGTAAGTCCCGAGTGCCGCAGGACCTCCAGCATTGGCAGACCGGCAGTCCCGGCGGGTTCCCCATCATCGGAGCTGTGCTGCAGGGGGTTACGTCCCGCCTCCTCCACAATGTAGGCTGAGCAGTGGTGTCGCGCATCCGGATAGAGACGTTTTTGACTGTCGATCAGGGCACGCGCCTCGGTCTCGTCATCAACACGACCCAGAACCGTCAAGAATCGGGAACGTTTCACTTCGGTTTCATTGAAGATGCTGGTGTCACTGCGCAGAGTCAACATTCCCCCATCATGGCATGCCCGCAAAGGCATCCGGCAACACCGGTGGGTGCGATCTCACAGTCGAATCACCACAACTGACTGGCATCCGCAACTCAATCGTGACAGAGTATTAGCGTCGTATTTGCGCGGCCGCTCAAATGACCGGGCAGATAAAACACAACATAACAGATGCGCTCCTTTTGAGAGTGCCCCCAGATTTGGAGAGGAGTGAATCGGCCATGGCAGTACCGAAACGCAAGATGTCCCGGTCCAACACTCGCACCCGTCGTTCGGCATGGAAAGCTGAGCTGACCGCCCTCGACACCGTGACAGTAAACGGACGCGAAGTTCGTATTCCCCGCCGCCTCATGAAGGCTTACCAGCGCGGACTCATCGACATCGACAACTGATAACAGCTGTCAAGTCGCAACAATTTACCCGGCTCCCAAAACGGTGGCCGGGTTTTTTGTCGCAAATAACGCGCGTGGAGGGCGCCCGACCCCCGTGAGCTGCACATCAGACCGGAACCCACCCTTCCACCACAGATCAGAGCTTGAATGATCTCTGCCTCTTACGTTGGGTAATTTTCAGCGCAGAACCATATGATGGAGGAACGGTCCCCAAACGGCGACCACCCGTCAATAGACTGTTAAGGAGCATCATGTCGGTCTCAGATATGGTTGATGAAGCACGAAGTGGAATAAGGACAGCCCTCGCCATCGGTGGCGCAATCTCCCTGGTTGCCGGTGTCCTCATCTTGATCAAGCCTGAAGAATTCGCCCTCTTTGTCACAGCCCTGCTGGGTGTCTACGCACTCATCGCTGGTCTGTACTATGTAGGTTTCGGCTTGGCCTCACGCAGGAGCAGCTTCTGGGGACACCTGGGCTTCATCCTGCTCGGCGCGCTGTACATCATTGCGGGCGTCATTTTCTTCTCGAACCTCAACATGGCGCTAGCGACGCTGACGATCGTAGTACCGATTATGATCGGTGCCGTCTGGCTAGTTGAGGGCGTTGTTACCCTCACCAGTGCCGGTTCAACCTCCTCGGTCGCCTGGGCAATCTTCTACGGCATCATCAGCATCCTTGCCGGCCTGGCCCTGCTGTTCGCACCGGTTCTCTACGCATCGTTCCTGTGGACGCTAACAGGTATTGCCCTGGTCATCCTCGGTGTGGTGCAACTGGTTCGTTCTATCCAGTCATAACCCGTAATTGGTGCAAGAGCTGTACTGACGGCGGTCGGAGTACCTCTTTGAGGGGAGTTCGACCGCCGTCAACTTTTGTCCCCTGCACTGAGGAAAATTCAAGACAAATTTTGGAGGGAAGCGCCGAGGGCGGTAACCTCACATGGTGATGCAAAACAGATGCCCCGGTAGCTCAATGGATAGAGCACCAGACTTCTAATCTGTAGGTTGCGGGTTCGAGTCCCGCCCGGGGTACTTAGAGGCCAGTTCAGGCCCTGTTAGGAAGGCCGATGAGAGCCGCTTGGTGTGGTTTCCCCCGCGCGTTGCCCACCGATTGTCCCTAGATAAACGAATAGGCAGTAGTGGGAGAGTTCCCGTTCGGGGCTTTCCCACTACTGCCTTCGGAGCAACTCATACCTTTATGGTGCTCCGCGCGAAAGTGCCTGGTTTAGACGGCATTCGGGCAAAGTTTGCTAAGTTTCGTTTCGGCCTCTGACACCGAGACGTCCGGAGTGCCACCCTCAATTTCGGCCGTTGCCTCCGCGACAACCGCGTCTACGAAACCGTTCCAAGCATCCAAAACCTCGGTATTGGTAACGCCCTTTGTGACTGGAGCGACGGCATCATATATTGCCTTCTCGACAGTAATTTCACCGGCGGCGATGCCCTTCAAATCAATATCGGGCATTCCTCCCGAAAAAACGTCCACACCGTTTGTTTGCAAGACCTCACACGCCTGGTCGACGCTTTGTTTCCCGCCCCCCGAACCACAGGCGGTGACGCCCACCGACAGGAGGAGCGCAGCCGAAGCTGCCATGAGACCACGAAATGTCTTCTTCAAAGTTATTCCCATCCTCAAATGATTAGACAGACGATTCTGTCCCCAAAGGCACGGTACCCCAATTGTCAATCAAATGGGGCGCTCGGACAATCATTGGACTGCCATTGGCAGACACCGCGAATCAGACAGCATTGGGGGGCAAGCCCCTTTCGAGAATTGCCCCCCTCGTCAAACCAAATATCAACGGGACGAAAATTTACCGATGAAAAACTCTAGAAGTTGGGGCAGAGTTTTTCCATCTTGGCCGCTGCTTCGTCAACCGCGCTAGTCGAAGTTCCACCTTCGATTGCGACCTGGGTGTCGGAAATGATCGCGTCGA
>CAYFQJ010000012.1:0-16664 GCA_964345205.1 uncultured Actinomyces sp.
CAGGCCGAGCGCGCCGAGCTCAGTTGAGCCGGTGCGATCGGCCTGCGTTGGATTGGGGCGAGGTCCTCGCCGCGATCCGTGCCGACACTCCCCCTAGCTGCCGACAGACACCTACGTCCTACAGTTCAGGCATCTTACAGTTCAGGAACTGCGACGACCTCGACCGGGACGTTCCCCTCGATGGCTTTCGAATACGGGCACAGCTGATGGGTCCGGTCCGCCAGTTTCTGGGTTTGCTCCAAAGACAAACCGGGAATTGCGACCTCAAGCAGAACGGTAATCGCGAAGCTGTCCCCTTCGGGGCCGATCCCGACTGTGGCGCGCACCTTCGAACCGGAAATGTCGTCGCCGGATTCACGAGCCGCCAAACCTAAAGCTCCCTGGAAACAAGCACCGTAACCCAGAGCGAAAAGCTGTTCCGGGTTGCTACCGCCGCCGGGGCCCCGCATTTGGGTCGGCAAACGCAGCTGCAGTTCCAAATCGGGGTCGAAAGACTGGGCGACTCCGTCGCGTCCCCCCTTGGTCTGGGCGACAGCACTGTAAACAATGGTTTCAGGTGTTCTTGTCATACCCCCACCACAGCACTTTAGGACTTAAGTCTCAAGGGCGGTTTTCAGGGGTGAGACTACTCAGACGATAAATACCAGCGGCACCAGCAGAATCTTGAAAACTATCGCCGCCGCAAAAAGTGTGGCGTAGGCCGATTCGATTCTCTCGTCTCGAACCCGCGCATTGGCGGCCTGGAAAACTGCCGGTTGCCCCAGGAATCCGGCCACCCCACCCGCGGTTCGCGCCGCAGAAAGTCCGGCCAGCCGCCCTCCAATAACCATGACAAGACAGGCAATCAGTGAGACGACTGCCGCGAGCGCCGCCGCGCTCAGCCCGGTCGGACTGCGTAGCAGCAGAGCAACCTGCGGCCCGGCTTGCAGCCCGAGGGCCGCGAGGAAGAACAGCAGTCCGAGTTGGCGAATGGTCAGGTTTGCCGAATCGGGAAGTGTCCACACCAGCGGACCGGTGCGGCGGAACGCCCCCAGGATCATGCCGGCGACTAGGGGGCCGGCAGCAGGGCCCAGCTGGAAGAGCATTCCACCGGGGAGAGGCAGCGACACGACTCCGAGCAGCAGGCCGAGGACCAAACCGACACCGAGGGCGAGGGCATCAACTTCGGCAACCTGCCTCTGGGAGTCACCGAAGTAGTCGCGCACGGCCGGCAGTTGGTCGCGGGGAACGACTACCGCCACCTGGTCTCCCAGCTGCAGGGTCAGGTCATCGCGCGCCAGAAGGTCGAGGTCGCCGCGACGCACCCGGGTGACCAGGGCACCGAAACGGGCGGGGAGGCTCAGTTCGGCAACCGCGCGTCCCGCAGCGTCGGGGTTGGAGACGATGATCCGCTCAAAATCGACCTCGGACCGATCATCAGCGAGGTGTTCCTTGTCGATCTGCCCAATTTGGGCGGCACTTTCCTCAACAACGCCCGGGTCCCCAACCATCACGACGCGGTCGCCAGCACGAAGATCCTCACCGGGGATGAGGACGCGCATCTGCCCTTCGCGGAGAACGTATGAGAGGCGGATTCGCTGGTCGACCCAAGAATCGAGACGTCGCGGATTGACGGTGTCGGTGATTTTGACGGTGACCGCATGCAGCCCCCGGCCCGCCAGCGAGTCAACATCCTTGTCGCCCCTCCACGAGCGCGCCGCGATCAGGCTGACGATGATGATGCCGACGACGGCCCCGATGGGATAACCAAATGAGTAGCCCACGGCAGCGTCGGAGGTGCCAGTCAGTCTGGTCGCGGCATCGAGGGCGGGTGCGGCGGTGAGTGAACCGGTAAAAAGCCCGGTTTTCAGCCCTGGGTCAATTCCCAGAGCGGTGCCGCCCGTCCCGGCGATGACCGCTCCGACCAGGGAGGCTATTGCGGCTAAGACCAGTAGCGACAAGTTTTGTTTCAAACCTGATTTCAGGGTTGCGCCAGCCGCGATTCCGACGGTGTAAACAAAAAGGAGCAGACCCAACTGTTGGACAATTGCCAAATCATCGGCGAGGGACGGTTCCAGGGCTGAGAGCGCCAGTCCGACGAAGAGGGCTCCCGCTGCACCCAGCCGCACGGGACCCAGGCGAATGGCACCGATCGCAGCGCCTAAGGCGACCACTATGAACAGGGTCAAGAGCGGTTGAGCTTCCAACAATTCCATCATCCACTCAGGTTACCCCCTGCATCAGGAACGGCAACGAGCGCATTGCCAACCAACACTTTGTAGGGACACCGGATAGGCTCGCGTTGAGACCATGGGCCGTCACCGCGGCGGCCCCCGAGTAGTTCCCAGGAGGGTACGTGTCCGTCACAGATAACAGCCAACCTGAAGATCGCGACGCAACTGATAACTCCGCTGACCATTTAAGCGGTGGCCGTACCAAGTTGCGCGTGGATATTTGGTTGTGGGCGGTGCGACAGGTCCGGACTCGGTCAATGGCGACGACTGCTGCCAAGGCGGGGCATGTACGCGTCAACGGCGACCCGGCTAAACCATCGACCGCGGTCCGAGTCGGCGACGAAGTGCGGTTCCGTTTCCAGGGGTTCGATCGGATCCTCATCGTCAAGCAGCTACCTCACAAACGCTTGGGCGCTCCCCTGGCGCAGCAGTGCTACCGGGATGACTCTCCGCCACGGCCACGCTACGTTCTGCCGCCCGCCCTGCGCGATCCGGGTGCGGGGCGTCCCACTAAGAGGGAACGTCGCCAGTTGGAGCAGTTACGCGGTGAGGAGTGGACCAGGCATTCACGTCGGGACTGGAAGGACTAGACCCAACACCCCCACGAGCGCCCTCGATGGGCATGCCGGCAGCGACCTTCCTGCCAAATTAATGGAATTGTGACCATATACCTTGTAAAACTCGCCGTTGACCCTATCGCCAAGCCGATTATCACCGCTACAATTGGAATATCGTATTAACTCGCGTCACTTCGAGGAGACCCCTCATTATTGGCGCGGCTGGAAAGGCGCAACAATGAACCTGATAACGAAAGCCACCCGGAGTACGAAACTACGCAGCAGAGCCATCGGGCTATCTGCACTGACTGCTGTGGCGTCCCTCGCCCTGGCTGGCTGCAGTCCCGTGTCTGGGGGACAGTCCGGTTCAGCAAGCGGTGGTGGTAAAACCCCACCTCCTACGGTCCGTCTGGTTGACAGTGCCCCCCAGTTGGAAGCCGTCACCGTCGACAATTTGCAGGGGCAGCGGATCCTGCATTCCAGTGGTTCCGCAGCGCGCTGGGCTTACGTGCCCAATAATGACAATTTCAACCGCCTGGTTTCTGAGGTCGTCATGACCCAGCTGGAAGCCCAAGCCCAAACACGGGGAGTGAACTACTCCCCTGAAGCTCACGGCACTGGAGCGGGCCTAACTGAACGGGGTTGCGTTTCAGGCAGCACGTTCCTCCCGGGCGAAGACATCCTGAACAACAGCGCGTTATCCCCCACCGGCGAGGGCGAAGTCCTTTCCATCACTTGCGACCCCGTCTTGTCAGCGGGCGACGTTTTTGCGGAACGGATCCGTTTCGTCAAGGGTTCCGCCGGCACACCTTCCAGCGACACGGCCACCACTATATACACCAATATGAAATCCGGTCAGGCCGCCATCGAGACCGACCTCATTTCTGACGGTGGCGTCAGCGCCCTCTTTGCCGACCTGGGGCACCAACTGGCTGAAAGTGCAGCCCTGCCCGGAACCACTGAACCGGCGGCAACAGAGGAACTGCTCGAGCAGCTGCGCGCCTCCATCAAGGGCGTTGCTTTCGGCACGGACTCGACAGTGACGCTGACTGTTAGTTCCAATTTCGAGCAGGCCTACCTGGAAGCTCTCGCCGCAACAATCGTCCCCCAGTCAGCAGACTCCGAAGATTCCAGCGTTGACGTTGCCCCCCAGGAAGAGCTGGTTCTTCCACAGGCCCGCACCCTCTACGTGCAGGTCCCCAAGGAACTGACTGAAACCTACCTGACCGACCTGGGGCAGAGTGTTTCTGCGGCCATCAGTGACCAGACCGAATGGGCAGGTATTGCGGCCCAGAAACCTGGGGAACGCTTCGTTGAGTGTTCGCTGATTCCCTGCGTCGCCCTCACCTTCGACGACGGTCCCGGTTCGTATACTCCCCAGCTCCTGGCAGATCTGGCGGGCGCAGACAGCGCTGCCACGTTCTACCTGCTCGGACAGAACGTGGCAGCCATGCCAGATATCGCCAAGCAGATTGCGGACTCAGGTAACGAGATCGGGAACCACAGTTGGAGCCACCCGCAACTGACAGTCCTCAGCGCCGATGAAGTTGCATCGCAGATCAACAACACGAACGACATTATTCTCGAAGCCAGCGGAACTGCTGCCACAACTTACCGCCCTCCTTACGGCGCGTGGAACGAAAGTGTTCTGACAACCGCCAATATGCCTGCGATCCTCTGGTCAATTGACACTAACGACTGGCAGAAACCCGGTGAGGCCTCACTTCTGACGCAGGTAATTGACGGGTCCTACCCCGGCGCAATCGTCCTCATGCATGATATTCACGCTGAGACAGTGCAGGCCGTTCCGAAAATGTTGAACCCACTGCGCGAACGCGGATTCACGCTGGTCACCATTGACCAGCTGTACTCGGGTGGCCCCGACGAACCGCTCGTCTACTACGGACTGGGATAGAACCGACCGGCACCGCCGTGAGACGACCCGAGCCGGAGAACGCAAACTCACTACGATGGGCATCTATGAACTCTTTAGGTGACCTTGAAACCAGTCTTGCCGAACTGCAACCATCAGTCGGCGGAGACTACATTTACGCCAGTGTGGAAGCAATCCCGCCGGGCCTGACGCCCTTCGCGACCGTCGCGGAACCATCTGGTCTGACGCTTGTCGTTGAAGCTGCGGCGGCGAAGGAAAACGGTCTTGACAGTTCCGAACTCTTCTCCCGCATTAGCCTGGGGGTCGATACCTCGCTGAATGCTGTGGGCATCACCGCCACCATTGCGCAGACCCTCGCTTCACGCGATATTCCCTGCAACGTCATCGCCGGGTTCTACCAGGATCACCTATTCATCCCCGCCAACAAAGCCGAAGATGCTCTACGTGCTCTCGAAAGTTTGCGTCAACAAGCTCAGGGGTGGCAGCCCCGGTAGGCTGGAAACATGACATCACCCGATAGCTATCGCAATGACGCTATAGTCCGGATGGCAGATGGAACCGTAAAACAAACTAACCTCCTGTCAGGAACCGAAGTGTGGACCGTGCCGGGACGCGGTGATCGGCCCTTCCCTTCCGGACTTCCAGAATCCTCCCCCATCGACTACGACTTGGACGGCGCTTGGTGCGCCTTCTGCGAACACCGCTACCTGGAAACTCCGCCCGAGAAGAGCCGCATCGTCCGGGCCGGAGACCACTGGAACACGCTGCGTCACCTCAGCGCCGACGAACTTTTCAACACCACCGCTGAGTTCCGCCGTATCCCGAACCTCTTCGAAATCGTGTCCTACACGTACTGGATGTTGAACCACGACCATCGACCCTCCGAGGACGAACACCGTCGCATGGCGCAATATTTGGCGTCCAGCCAAGGGTACGACCACGTCATGAACGTCGTGAAGGCGAGGATCCTCGCCAGCGGAATCAAACTGGACGAATATGATCTGATGTCCGAATCGGAACGCCTCCAATACGCCAACGGGTTCTTCTCCGGAGGCCACGACGTCGTGGTGGCACGCCGCCATTTCGTCGAGGGCGCCACTCACCAGTGTCAGCTCGCCGGGTCCGGCACACTGACACCCGCCGAACATAACCAGTACATCCGCATGACAATCGACTCGATGCGGGACCTGTACCGGCTGAACCCGGCCGTCAAATATGTGGCCGCTTTCCAGAACTGGTTGGAACCGGCCGGAGCGTCATTCGACCACCTCCACAAACAGTTAGTAGCTATTGACCAGCGGGCCGTGCAAACAGTCAGCGAGATCGAAAAGATCCGGCAGCGACCCGAAATCTATTCCGATATTTTGCAGGTCGGGGCCACCCGGAGGCTCCTCCTGGCCCAGAACGACCACGCCGTCGCCCTCGCCGGCTTTGGGCACCGCTACCCCAGTATTGCCGTGTGGCCCTTGGGGCGACCCATCAACCCGTGGGAAGCGACGCCCGACCAGATCCGTGGGGTTTCAGATATTCTTCACGCCGTCCACGCGGCCACCGGAACTGAAGTTCCCAACAACGAAGAGTGGTACCACCGACCCCCCGGAACCAGAGTTCCGGTCCGCTGGCGCATCCTGCTCAAATGGCGCATTTCGACCCTCGCCGGTTTCGAGGGCGGAACCAGGATCTACCTGAACACGATTGACCCGTGGCAGGTCCAATCCCGCACCGAAAAGAACCTCTTGCAGTTGCGCGAGCAGGGACTCATTGCGCCCATGCGGATCGGCAACGAATGCAAAGTCCATCCGTCAATGTTGCAGTAGGCCCGGTTGCTTCCCGCCGCGGGGGGCGCCATCTCATTGCGAGGGCGAGAGTTTGCCCCACAGCTCTGCGACTGAATTTCCTGTCCCCTCCCAGTTGTCCATCGGGATGACCGGGAGCGTACCGCGTGGCACGTTCGCAACGGCCTCGACCCCCGACGGAATCGGCGCCGCAACGCTCAGCGGATAGGCCAGGCCGGACATGACGCTGGACTGCTGGCCAGCTGGGGACAGCAAGAAATCAATGAACTTGACAGAGTCTTCCCCGCTGCCACGGGCCGAAACAGTGAATTCGACACAGGTCGAATCGATGGTCCTCCAGGGGCTCTCAGTGCCCAGATTATTGACCGTCCGCCACGGGAACAGGGCCGACTGGACCACAATGCGGGGCACAGCGGCCGAGGTCACTGTGGGAAGCAGAGGTTCGGGAGTTGCCGGCCCCGACTGGGGCGTCTCAACAGCGTCGGTCGGTTCGTCCTCAACTGGCAAGACCACGACCGTCGTCTCCGGGAAGCTCGCACCCGAAAGGTAAGCATCCTGTAGCAGCAAAACCAGACCGTCCGGAGTCGAGGTCGCATCCGGAACAACTGCCTGCCCGGCCACCCACAGTGCCATCAGGGGGTCAACAGTCGGATTTGGAACCTCCCAGAGCGGAGCCCACGGCAGGTGCGTCACCTGGACGAGGTCGGCCGGTGGCGACATGCGGTTGGTGGCGAACCAGGCGTCGTTCCCGACAAGACACGCAAAGTCCCGACCATAGGGGGTGTCAGATGCGTCCGCATCTGCAGGGCCCACACCGACCAGCACCGTATTGGGCGGCAGAGTCGCCCCGTCCTCGGCGTAGCGTTGCCACTGGTCCTCATCGGCAACCACCTCGACGCCCATCCCTGTGGCCTCAACGAAATCCGCAGCCAACACGTCCCCATTGACACCTCCGGGGACAATCACGGACAGGGACGTGGAAGTGGGTGGGCCTCCCTCAACCGCAGTGGGAAGAGATGACGTGCAGGAGGCTAGACCTGTGGCGAAAAGGGCGGCTACCGGGAAAGCCAAAACTTTTGTTGCTGAGGAACGGCCGTGGCGGGTCATTAATTCTCCTTGAAAACTTTGGGGCAATTACCAGACTAGCTGCTGTGCCCGTCGGGGCAGCCGAGCACGCCGCCGACCCATATGATTAGGGTATGGAAAAAAACCGATTAGGGGACATGATGCCTCTCAATGACGACCTGAAGATTAAGCTGATCACCATGGCAGCAGGTGGTGCAGCAGCTTTCGTGATCTCCAAAATTGTTGACGCCACGTGGACGGCAGTCACCGGCGATCAGCCGCCTGCTGATGGGGACGACGACACCAACGTGTTGCGCCTCGTGACCTTCGCGGGTCTCAGCGCCATGGCAGTTGCTCTCGGCCGGCACTATGCGGTGCGGCAGACCAACCAGATTATTGCTGCCCGCGGACTTCGCAAGAAGAAGTAACTTCGCGAGGGATTGACAAGCCGGACAGGGATGTCCAGCGGCTAGTGGCGGTCAGCGCGCCGGTAGGTTTAGCGGCAGCACTTCGGACAGGTCGGCGCGCTCCCCGGAGGCATCGATCTGTCCGGTTGCTTCGCCCTCGTCCCATTGCAGACTACCGGTTGCTAGTTCCAACCAGGTTGTCATCGACATTTCCACGATCGCTGGTGGTGTTCCTCGCCGGTGTGTGGTGCCCCCCAAAATCTGGACGGCACCGGCCGGGGGGACGCGAACCTCGACGCTGCGGCCGGGGGCACGCTGCGCCAACTGCCCCAGCGTGAAGCGGACCGCTGTCACCGTTTCGGCGGCGGAAACTGCGGCGCTGTCGCGGATCCACGCGTCCAGCGCCGCCGCACCCTCGGCAGGCGTGAAATTACCCCGCATGACTCAGATGACGCCCTGGAGTTTCATCGAATCTGCGACCCGAACAAAGCCGGCAATATTTGCCCCCAAAACGTAGTCCCCTGGGCGGCCGTACTCTTCGGCGGTGTGTAAGCAGGTGTCGTGGATGTCCCGCATGATGTGCGACAGTTCTTCTTCGACCCGGTCGAAACTCCACTGGGCGCGTGCGGCGTTCTGTTGCATCTCTAAAGCAGAAACGGCGACCCCACCAGCATTCGCAGCCTTTCCGGGGGCATAAAGAACTTTCGCGGCGTCAATCACTCTGATCGCTTCGGGTGTGCAAGGCATGTTGGCGCCCTCAGAAATAACCTGGCATCCGTTCTTGACCAAGAGTTCCGCGTCGGCCTGATTCAGTTCGTTCTGGGTGGCACTTGGCAGCGCCACTTCGCAGGGGACACTCCACGGATTACCTTCAGTGTGTAACTGAGCCTGAGGGCGTTCCTTGACGTAGTCGGCAACCCGACCGCGACGGACCTCTTTGATATCTTTCAGCAGATCAAGGTCCACGCCCTCCGCGTCGTAAACCCAGCCGCTCGAATCGGAGAAAGTCACCGGTTTCGCGCCGAACTCAATGGCCTTCTGGATCGCGTAAATCGCGACGTTACCGGAACCTGAAACGGTTGCTGTCAGACCTTCGAGGGACTCACCCCGAGTTTCCAGCATGTTCTGTGCGAACATGACCTGTCCGTAACCGGTCGCTTCGGGACGTCCCAAAGAGCCACCCCAGTCGAGGCCTTTACCGGTTAGCACACCGGTTTCGTAGCGGTTCGTGATGCGGCGGAACTGGCCGAACATGAACCCCAATTCGCGTCCTCCCACGCCAATATCGCCTGCAGGGACATCCGTCATCGACCCGATGTGTCGGTAAAGTTCCGTCATAAAGGACTGACAGAACCGCATCACTTCGTTGTCAGATTTGCCGTGGGGGCTGAAATCGGAACCGCCCTTACCGGCACCCAAACCCTGATCGGTGAGGGCGTTCTTGAAAATCTGTTCGAAACCGAGGAACTTGATGATGTTGCGGTTTACTGAGCGGTGGAACCGAAGCCCACCCTTGTAGGGCCCCAAAGCCGAGTTGAACTCGACGCGGTAGCCGCGGTTCACGATTACGTCGCCCGCATCGTTGACCCACGGAACCCGGAACTGGATTTGCCGTTCCGGTTCAACCAGCCGGTCCAAAAGTGCCAGCTCAGCATATTCGGGATGCCTGTCGATCACGGGGCCAAGACTGGCTAAGACCTCGCGAACAGCCTGGTGGAATTCGGGTTCGCCGGGGTTACGGCGCAGGACTTCCTCATACACTGCTGCAACTTTTTCGTTCACAGTGAGCTCCTTCAGTCTTCTGGGCGGTTTTATTGTTCCAAACACTCCAGCTAAATACGCATAAATTTCACATTGTGGCGGTGACTGATCCGACAGTCGCCGCCAGCGCCCAGCCCACCAAAAGGCAGATCATGAACCGTTAGTATCGTTGATTTTGTTGACAAATTTGCCGAAATTGGCCATCGCGGTCTCGAGGAACTTCTGCGTGCCCGGCGTGGTCGCAGCCCCGGCCTCATCGAAGTCGGCTTTCGTAAGGCTCAGATACAGTTCCGGCTGGCCCTTCACAATGCCTCCCAGCACCGGCAGAATCGACCGCAGCTCTGACTGTGCGGTGGCGGTTCCACTGCTGCCCGGGGAAGCCCCCGCGATCATGGTGGGTTTTTGACGCAGCGCAGATTTACCCGGAGGGCGAGAAATCCAGTCAATAGCGTTCTTGAGGACACCGGGGATCGCGCGGTTGTATTCGGGGGTGACAAAGATTACCCCATCGGCATGCGACACCATTTCCCGCACGTTCGTTCCCGATGCGGGAGCGTCCTGGTCATAGGCGGGTTGGTAAAAGGGTAGATCCACAATTGGGACCAGCTGAATCTCAAAGTTGTCGGGGGCGGCCAAAATCAGGGCCCTCCCCAAGCGAAGGTTCAGTGAGTCTGGATCCGCGGAACCAACAATCAGAGCGATTTTCGTTTTCGTCATGACTTTCCTTTCCGGGCGCTAACAGATTCAGACTAGCGGATCGACGCCACTTTGGTCAGGTCGAAGTAATGAGAAATAAGGAACGTCCAACACCACCTGTGGAAAACTCCGAAGTTGACAGCCAAGATAATTTCTGCGGTGCCCCCTGTATCCACAGGGCGAAAATCACTGCCCGCGACAACATGCGGATTGCCAATTCACAGCTGTGGATAACCCGGTGGATTACCTGTGGAGTCACCAGTTCTTGCGGCCGCCACGTCCGTAACTCGATTCCTCTTCGGCGCGTTGCCGTTCGTCCTGCTCACGGTTCTTTTGCTCCAGCTCTTCTCGCTGTCGACGCTGTTCGGGCGTTTCCCCATCAAAGGCGTCAGGGTTGCTGTCAGTCTCCGTATCGCTCTCAGAGCCGCCCCCCTCAGAGCCGTCGCCGTCAGCGTCATTTCCGTCAGAGTCGTCACCGCCCTGCGATTCTGTTTCGTCTCCCGGCTCGGGGTCTGGCGACGGTTCAGGTTCGCCATTCAATTCTCTTTCGGCCCGGTCCTGTTTCGCTTCTAACCGTTCGGTTGTCGACGAGCCGGGGTCTTCAATTTCGGTTGCCGACTCCGAAGTTCCTGACCCGCCACCGTCGCTCTCCTCGCCATCTTCGGTGGCCATACCGGCAGCGATCATTTCACACGGTTTCGACCATTCGACACCGCGCCCATAACTTTCGGCGGCCTCGGCCAATAAACCACTATCGTATTCGGCGTCGCCAACCTGTTCCCAACTGACCGCGAGGTTGATGCGCACACCACATTCGTAAGTGAAAGTCTCAATCAGGCCCTCTTCGCTGCGTTCCGCGCGGGGCACGGTTTCGTAAGCGGTCAATAGTTCGTCACGCGCCAGGAGCGGTTCGCCGTCGACCAGCAGGGAGGAACCCAGGTTGTAGTGGGCGACCCACGGAACGAAACCCCAGCCTGTCAGACCGACGTGACGTTCGAAAGTTGACATGCCACTGGCGGCGCTTGCCTCTTCTTTGCCCACTGCCCGCCAAACGTCGAAGTACAGTGCTAGGAGCGCCACACCCGCCAGGGCGATAAGGGCCGTCAGGGGCATCGTCCACCAGAGGACGTTCAAGATCCAACGTTTCCTGACTGGTTCAGTTGGTACTGGCGGTGGCGTCGCCCCGAAGGGTGCCGCCAGTGGGGGAAGTTCGGTTTCGGGGCTCGTGTGTTGAGGGCGGTTAGATGGCATTGGTGCTCCGCAATCGCGTGATGGTCCCGGTCAGGGCGAAGAGTTCCCAAATAGATAGGAGGGCCGCGGCAATTCCCAGCGGCCACACCGCCAGGCGGTAACTGCCCAAGAGGTTACGGCCGTCGTCGGTCAGCTCTGCTGACCGAATCATTTCTTCACCCAAAGTCTGCACCTGTTCGGCGGTCGGGTTCAAAAAGAGGGGGAGCTCGAGCGCGTCCGCCATGGCTTGTAAGGATTCTTCATCCACATATGACAGGGCATTTTCCGACGGGTTATCCGGATCGACAATGTATGTCCCGCCGGTGCCGCTGCCCGACACGTACTCCAACATCGGGCCGCCCTCGTCTGTTCCGTAGCCGAGCACCGCTCCCCCGTCGACCATCTCGCCCAGCTCGCGCCAGGCACTTTGGTTGACGGTCGGGTCCGCGTCGTCTGTCGATTCCCCATCGGTGAAAACCAAGAGCAGTCGAATATTGGCGGGCCGTTCAAACATTGACGACTGCAGTTCGTCGATCAGTACCTCAACAGGACGGTTCATCGACGACCCGCTCGAGTAGTCACTGATTTCCTGATGTAGCAGTTCCGCGAAGCTGGCGATCGCTGAGGCGTCGGTGGTGATGGGCATTTCGACGCGCGTGTGCGAGTCCCACGAAATTGCCGAATAGCGCGACCCGGCCGTGGCATCCAGCAGCAATTCAATGTCACGACGGACCCCATCGAGGCGCGGCGAACCGTCTTCCCAGTCTTCGGCTGCCATTGATCCGGTCCGGTCGACAGCGAGGAAAACTTCGATATTTGAGGCGACTTCGGCTACTTCCAGCGGCACCGAAGGTCCCATGAACGCGGCAATGATGACCGCACCGAGAAGGGAACGGCGCACGGCGGCGGGGATCCTGCGGTTGCGTCCGGCAGTGGCCGGGAAGTAACGCAGGTAGGCGAGGACGACCACGGTGAACCAGGCGGCGCCGAAAAGGATCAGGGTTAAGGGAGGGAAAAGTGGTTGGAAAATCACAGGCGCCTCCACATGAGGAATACCATACCGATCAGTCCCGATAGGGCGCCCCAGAGCAGCATAGTTTGCGGTCGATCACTTTCGATCACGCGACTGGTCCCTTCGGTGAGGCTGAGCTGTTCCTCTTCAATTTGTCCCACGATCCCCTTGACAGCACCCGGGTCGGTTGTCAGGTAGAAGGAACCGCCAGCAGCTTCGACCAGTCGGCGCATCTGTTCGCCCTCGGACGTGACGATCCCTTGTTCAGCCGGATACAGGGCGATGATATTGACGTCCTGCTGCGTGGCGAAGTCGATGGCCTCGGACAGTTCATAAATCTGTTCGCCCATCACCTCGTTATCGGTGGCGTAAATAATGGTGCGCGAACGTTCGGCATCACGATGATCGAAGCCGAGGACGCAAGAAGCCAAACCATCTCCCACTAGCGACGACCGCATCCGCCCGAACGGATCTTCAATCCCCGCCGTGTACTCGTAAAGTTCCGGCGAGACGTTGACATAGGTGCCGCTCGTGCCGAGCAGCCCACTGTCGATGATTCTGGCGGCCTCGTCCAGTTCCTCCAAAATGAGGCCGTAGTCATCGGTGAGGGCGAATTTCGTGACCGTTTCGGCGCTCCAGATCTGCAAGGACATGCGTTCGCCGGAGAACTCTTCGACCATCTCTTGCATCTGCCGCAATATCTGCCCATCGAAAGGAAGCATCGACCCGGATGCATCCAGGCACAGCACCAGGTCACGGCGAGCCAGTTCTTCACTGTAGACGTACCGTTTCACCGGCGCGGCCGCCACAGCACTGAACGCAACGACACTGATCGTGAAACTGACCGCCGCAACACCTACCGCAATCTGCGACCGACGCCGCGATTTCCGGTAGGCCGGCAGCAGCGCGAGCATCTCGGTATTGGCCACCCAAGTCGCCGCTGTGGACGTGCGCCGATTCTTTGCGAACCACACGATGAGGGCAACACCGATGGCGGCTAGAGCAATGAGGCCAACAAGCAGTCCGGGGTAACGCATCAGCCAATCACCTCGCGAGCCAGTTGCATTCCATGGGTGACGGCCTCACGCGTGTAAACGTTATCCGCATATGTCTCATATGCTTCGTGACTCCCGAATGAGGGCGTTTCGCACCAGCGCAGTGCCGCGCCCAACTCGTGCCAATGCGGGTACTTCTGCTGGGCCTGCTGAACGGTCAGGTATTCAATGTTGACGCGGAGCCTCTCACTCCCCGCCGATTTGATGATGGCTGTCAGAGCCAAGTGGACGTCACGACCGGTGAACTCCCCCGCTTCAAACTGTTCGGCAAGCTGGTTCAACTGACGTCGATAACGAGCTCGGCGAAGCTGGTTGAGGCTACCGATATGGGTGTCCGGTTCAATCCGCGATGTTCGATACGCAATGACCAGAATAACCACCCAGGTGACGGCAATCAGCAGGAGGGTCGCGCCCAGGATCCACACCCAGTTCGGGTAGTACACAGGCGGTCTAATACTTGGGTTCACCGGCCGTCCTCTTTTTCGAATACCTTGAGGAGGGCGTTGAGAACGTCGGCGGGAGCGCCGGCCGAGGCCCACGGGATCCGTACATATTCGAGAACCCCCACCGCCACTTGCCGCTGGTGATTGATGGTCGCCCGCCACTGCTCCCCGATTTGGACTTCAGTTTTCACGTATTCCGGGATGGCGCCACGGTGAACGTCACGCAGTTGCGCGTCCATTTCCGCCACGGTCGGATCGTAATCATCAGCGAAAAGAACGACCAGGTGATGCGCCGACTGCAGCCGCCGCATGGAACTGATAAGTTCCGGTCCGATTTGGGAATAATCGGTGATGAGGACCATCAGGGACCGCCCCCGCCTTTTGGTGAGTGCCCGGCGCAGCAGCTGCGAAACGTCGGGCGGAGGCCCCGATGTGTGGGCTTCGGCGGCGACACGCAGCACCGTTTGGATATGCGAAGTTCCAGAGCGTGCTGGGACTGTGCGCGTGCCGGAACGGTTCCCCACGATCAGTCCAAGGAGGTCGCCGCGGGCCGCGCAAAGGCTGGCAATCGCCCGGGCGTATTCGGCAGCGATGTCTTCTTTGGCAACGGGTGGGCCCGCAGCGGCCGTGGCCGCCATATTGGCTCCGGTATCTACCAGCAGGTGGACGGTAAGCAAAGACGTAGCTTCAAAACGTTTAATGATGGGCTGGTTGTGTCGGGCGCTAACTTTCCAGTCGATAGCGGTGACGTCATCGCCGGGGCGATATTCCGCCATGTCGTAGAACTCTTGACTGCTGCCTGAGCGCAGTCCCTGGTGAGTTCCGCCCAGCAGGGACAGCAGTTTCCGCTGCTGTGGCAGTTGGACCAGCAGCGGGTAGCTATACAGCCCCATTTTTGTCATAGCAGATCAGGGAACGGGGACGGCACTGAAGATGGACTCAATAATAGCGTCCACCGAAATATCGTTGGCCACCGCATCCCAGGTTCGTGCCAGTCGGTGCCGCAACACCGCATTCTTCATCTTCTGGACGTCGTCAGGAACCACATAGCTGCGACCCGCCACTAAAGCATTGGCTTTAGCCACTTCTTGGAGGGCGATGCTTCCGCGCGGTGACGCCCCAAAGCGAACATGGTCTTTGAGCGACGGCAGCGGGTTAGGGCCGCCTCCGCGAGTGGTGTTAATGATCGCGACAATATACATCTGGATTGTGGGGTGAACGTAGACTCGCGACGTCAGAGTCTGCAGTTGCTCAAGTTCGACCAAACTGATCGGGGCATCGCCGATTCCCTCAGCGAAAGCATCGGTGTCGATCATCCGCAGGATCTGCTGCTCTTCCGTGGGCGTCGGGTACGTAATGATGACCTTCATGAGGAATCGGTCCATCTGCGCTTCGGGGAGCACATAGGTCCCTTCCTCTTCGATGGGGTTCTGCGTTGCCATCACCATGAACGGATCGGGAACCGGATAGTTCTCTCCGCCAATAGTTGTTTGCCTCTCCTGCATCGCTTCTAACATGGCGGACTGAGTCTTGGCTGATGACCTGTTGATTTCGTCAAGCAACACAAAGTTCGCGTGAACCGGCCCCAATTGGGTATCAAACTGTCCGGTACTGCTATTAAAGATCTGGGTCCCAACAATGTCGTTAGGCATCAGGTCCGGGGTGCACTGAATGCGGTGGAAACTCCCCGAAACGGACTGTGCCAGCGTCTGTGCCGCTGTTGTTTTTGCTAGCCCCGGAACTGATTCGATGAGGACGTGCCCGCGCGCCAGAAGCGTGGCAAGAAGAGCATCCTGCAGAGACTTTTGCCCCACGACGCGCTGTGCAAAGATGCTTCGGATTCGCCCGGTCAACTCGGCTGCGGTCGCGAGATCATCATCGGTCAGGGGCACTTTGGTATACGTGCTGCTCAAGTTTTTTCCCAACGTTCAAAGGGGGGCGGTAGTTTCGGGTTTTCTTTCAATTGCAGTACTAGTTTTGAGTCTACCCACTGCGGCTAGGAACACCCAGGAAGTCCCGCGGCTCGAAACGGTCCGCATCCGTCGGTCAGCAAAGCAGCGGCCACATTCCACCCGACGAACGGCAAAGTTTGGTGTTAACGCGCTGATGGGGGCGCCACCGGTAAGTGGCCCCCCATCAGGATTACGCTTTAATTGCGGCGGCTAAGGGTTACTTAGCTTCGGCGATACGTGCTTTCAGCTTATCGAGCTGATCGGTGACTGCGGCAGGTACCCGGTCGCCGAACTGTTCGAAGTACTCGGCTGCGGAGTCCGCTTCGACTTCCCAAGCTGCCGGGTCGACCTCAAAGAGGGCATCCCAGTCGGCCTTGTCGAAGTCTTCGAGGCCTTCACGGTTGAAGTCTTCGTAGCGAGGGTAACGGCCGGTGATGCCATCAATGGCTTCAACTTCGCCAGCGCGACGACGAACAATCCAGTCGAGTACGCGAGCGTTGTCGCCAAATCCTGGCCAGAGGAACTTGCCGTCGTCATCCTTGCGGAACCAGTTGACCTGGTAGATGCCGGGGAACTTGTCGCC
>CAYFQJ010000013.1:0-7794 GCA_964345205.1 uncultured Actinomyces sp.
TAACCAGCGGCCCGAGGGGCCCAGCCATCTCTGGTGGGGACCTCCGCGCCGCCAGCTTTTCTGCACGCAGCTGTGCAGCGCAAAAAATATGGGGTCGCTCCCAGATTGCGGAAGCGACCCCAAAGGAAAACATTACCTAGCCAAGACCGCCGAGGACGAGCGCCACCAGGATCTTCGTAATCATGGCGACGGGGTAGACCAGCGAGTAGCCGAGAGCAACCCGAGGGTCGGCACCCGTGCGGTTATTGGCGAACACGAGGACGGCCGGCTGGGTTTGTGCTCCGCCGAGCAGACCGGCAAGTTGCGTCCCACCCATCCGGAAAATCCAGCGCATAATCGTGTACAAACTAAGCCCCACGAATGACGTGGTAATGATGCCGAGAACAAGGATCTGCCACCACTCACCACCCGAGAAGGCCTTCAGGACCATGCCCCCGGCGGTAACGCCTGCCTGGGCGAGGAACAGGAGCAAACCGAGCTCGATTAGGACCTGACATGCCGTGAAAGGAACCGCGGTGACCAGAGGACCGATACGACCGATCTTGCCGAAGATCAAACCAACAATCAGCGCGCCAGCAGCGGCGCCGATGTGGAAAGAACTGCCGCCGCCAGTCGGGATTGGGATAGCGCCGATTGCGGCACCCAGGGCAATACCGATTCCCAGAGCGATCGGGTTGATATCCGAAAGACCGCGGGCAGAGTCACCGAAGAACTTGGTGACGGCGTCCATTTTGGAAGTTGGTGCGACGACGCGAACACGGTCGCCCACCTGCAGTACCAGGCCGGGTTCCCCGACCATGTCGATATCGCCGCGGCGAACGCGGGAGACGGTGGCGGAAAACTTGGAAGACATTTCGAGTTCCCCAACGGTGCGGCCTGCCAGTGCCGGGTCTGAGACTGTGATGCGGCGGAAGTCCAAGTAGGTGCGGTCCTTCATCAGCGAGTGTGATGAGGAATGGCCCAGTTCGTTCGCCACTTCTGTCACCAGCTCGCGCGGGCCGACTACTGTGATCAGGTCGTTCTCATCCAGTGTGTCTGACATTGCCGGACGAGTAATCGGGCCGCTTTCACCGCGACGCAGACGAGAGAAGGTAACTTTCCCGCCCATCTTTTCGTAGATGTCTCCGACCGTGGGGCCGTCTTGACGCTGGATGCGCACAGTGCGGTTCGCGAGGGGGCTTGGGGCATCGGTATCGCGCTTGCCGTATTGAAGAGCGGCGAAGGCAACGATCATCATTCCAATGACGCCGAAGACATAAGCGATGGCGTAACCGGTGGTGGCCAGAGCTTCGTTCCCCGAGGACTCGCTTGCTGCGGAGAGGGCAGGAGTGTTCGTAATTGAACCAGCGAAAGTACCGCCAATCAGGGCCGAATCCATCTTGAACACATACTTGCCAACTGCCCAGGTCACGCCGCCGGCAGCGATAAAGGTCAGGATCATACCGACGATTGGTCCGAGGGCGGTCTTCAAGTTGTGGAAGAACGCAGCGCCTGAGTTCACACCGATGGCGAAGGCGAATACTGCCAGGCCTAGGTGCCCCACGACTACGGGGATTTCGACGTTCACGCCAAGAGCGTCCGCCCAAGCAGACAGTCCAATGGCAAAGAACAGAACGGCGGCGGCTCCCAGGCCGACACCTTTGATTTTGATTTGGCCGAAAACCATCCCCACACCGATTAGTAAAAATACAAAAACGATGGGTTGGTCAGCCAGGAAGGTAAAGAAAGCTGTCACTTCGTTATCACCTCTGTCTACACGTTGACGTTGAGGACGTCATACTGGTGCTAAGCGTATCGGGAATGATCGTCAGGAAAGCCGCCCTAGGTCCCAGGGTGCACACGTGTGCGTTGTGAATGAGTGCGCAGGCCGGTAATCGGCGTGGATCCGTCGTAAAACGCTCGATGCCGTGGGCAACACCACGTTCGGGCAATTCACAGTTTGAGACAGTCTATCTGGCGCGGTTCTTTGCGATATGATGAACGCTATGCGGAAGACACAGCTATTCGTCGTTATCGTTCCGGGTGTAGTCGTACCCGGGCGTGCGGCTCCTGCTGTCTAAACAGGTGGACCGCACGCTTATCCCCACGCTTGACTTTGGCGGGGGATTTTTTGTTGGAACTACCACCGCAGTCCCGAGGACGGAGAACTAACCGTGACGCAACAAGAAATAATAACTGGAGCACAGGCGATTGTGCGCTCTTTGGAAAACCTGGGTGTAGACGAAGTTTTCGGTCTCCCCGGTGGCGCAATCCTCCCCACGTACGACCCGCTGATGGACTCGAAGCTCCGTCACATTCTGGTGCGCCACGAACAGGGCGCCGGGCACGCCGCTGAAGGCTACGCTATTTCCAGCGGCAAAGTAGGGGTTGCCATCGTCACCTCCGGGCCGGCAGCGCTCAACATGCTGACCGCCCTGGCAGATGCGAACCTGGACTCTGTGCCGATTGTTGTTATCACCGGGCAGGTCGCCAGCAACCTGATCGGGACCGACGCCTTCCAAGAGGCAGACATTGTCGGTGCCACCATGCCGCTGACCAAGCATTCTTTCCTGGTAACCGAGGCCGAAGAGATTCCGGCGCGGATCGCCGAGGCGTTCCACATCGCTTCGACCGGACGCCAGGGCGCTGTCCTAGTTGACATTACAAAGGACGCCCAAACCAGCGAATTCCCCTTCCTCTGGCCACCGGCTATGGACATCCCCGGGTATCGGGTGCCGTCCAAGCCCTCAGCCAAACAGGTCCGCGCAGCGGCTCAGGCCATCGTCGAGGCGCAGGCCCCTGTATTTTACGTCGGTGGCGGCCTGGTTCGCTCCGGAGCTTCCGAAGAACTGACTCAGCTGGTTGACTTGACGAATGTCCCAGTCATCACGACCCTGACGGCACGCGGGGCATTCCCCGATTCCGATCCCAGGAACCTGGGTATGCCCGGTATGCACGGCACAGTCGCTGCTGTTGGCGCCTTGCAACGCGCCGACCTGGTGGTGGCACTGGGTTCCCGATTCGACGACCGGGTCACCGGCACGCTGGATACCTTTGCGCCCCGGGCGCGTGTCGTTCACGTCGATATCGATGCGGCTGAGATCTCGAAGAACCGCACGGCACAAATCCCCATTGTTGGCGACCTGAAGCGGGTAATTGCCGCACTGGTCGAGCGAATCCCAGAGGCTATCGCCAAGCATGGGGCTGCGGACATTTCCGGCTGGTGGCGCTACTTGAACCGTCTGCGTGACAGCTATCCACTTGGTTGGACCGAACCTGAAAGCGGAGAGCTCGCCCCGCAGTATGTAATCGAGCGCCTCTCGAAACTTTCTGGCCCCGACGCGATCTACGCCACCGGTGTTGGCCAGCACCAAATGTGGACCGCTCAGTTCGTCGACTTTGAGAAACCCCGCCACTTCGTGTCGTCTTCCGGCCTGGGGACAATGGGCTTCGGCATTCCCGCCGGTATGGGGGCCAAAGTTGCCAACCCGGACAATATTGTCTGGGTTGTCGACGGTGACGGTTCGTTCCAGATGACCAACCAGGAGTTGGCAACCTGTGTCGTGAACGATATTCCCATCAAAATCGCCCTCATCAATAATGGGGTGCTGGGAATGGTGCGCCAGTGGCAAAACCTTTTCTACAACGAGCGCTATTCCAATACCGACCTCAACGATAATGATGACGAGGACGGCCAGATCCCTAACTTTGTGAAGCTGGCTGAGGCGTACGGGATGCCGGCGCGTCGGGTCCGAACTACCGAAGAAGTGGATGAGGCTATCGAATGGGCACTGAGCATCAACGACCGTCCCGTTTTGATCGATTTCAGAGTTTCTAAAGACGCCATGGTGTGGCCGATGGTTGCCGCTGGTGTTTCCAATGATGATATTCGTTACGCGCGGGATATTGCCCCGCAGTGGGACGGGGAAGCGTGAGAACAGTGGAGAACCTACACATACTGTCGATCCTGGTAGAGAACAAGCCGGGAGTGCTCACTCGGGTAGCCGGCTTGTTCGCTCGTCGTAACTTTAACATCAAATCGCTCACAGTGGGTGAAACTGAAGACCCAACAATTTCGCGGATGACCGTTATTGTTGACGCCGCCCAGGTACCCCTCGAGCAGGTGACGAAGCAGCTGAACAAGCTGATTAACGTCCTCAAGATCGTTGAAATGGCTCCGGGTGACTCAATTGAACGTCGGCTGTTGCTTCTGAAAGTAAACGCCGACCAGACGGTCCGTACCGCCGTCCTACAAATAGTGGACCTCTTCCGCGCACACGTGGTCGATGTCCAAACCGAGACGGTAGTAGTCGAGTCCATAGGTTCGCGTGAGAAACTAGAAGCACTGCTCGCAGCCCTCGAACCTTTTGGGGTGCGTGAACTGGCCCAATCTGGAGCAGTAGTGATTGGGCGCGGCTCGAAATCAATCACCGATCAAATCAAGGAGAAGTAGCAATGGCAGAGATCTTCTACGACAACGACGCTGATCTGTCGATCATTCAGTCAAAGAAAGTAGCCATCATTGGTTACGGTTCGCAGGGGCACGCACACGCGTTGAACCTGCGGGACTCGGGAGTCGACGTCGTCGTTGGCCTTCGTGAAGGTTCAAACTCATGGAAAAAAGCAGAAGAAGCTGGTTTGGCTGTCGCCAACGTGGCCGAAGCTGCTGCCCAGGGTGACGTTGTGATGATTTTGGTCCCGGACCAGCATCAGCGAAAGGTCTACACCGAGCAGATCGAACCGAACTTGAAGCCCGGCGCCGCACTGTTCTTCGCGCACGGATTCAACATTCGTTACGACTACATCCAGCCCGGCCCCGACCATGACATCTGCATGGTTGCGCCCAAGGGACCCGGACATAAGGTCCGTGAAGAATACGTTGCCGGGAAGGCTATTCCGGCCATCATCGCCGTTGAACAGGACGCCAGTGGCCAGGCTTGGCCACTCGCGCTCTCCTACGCCAAGGGCATCGGTTCAACCCGCGCCGGAGTAATCAAGACGACTTGCACCGAAGAAACTGCACCCGACCTCTTCGGCGAACAAGCGGTTCTCTGTGGTGGCGTTTCACGCCTGATCCAGGCCGGATTCGAAACACTCGTCGAGGCCGGATACCAGCCTGAAATCGCCTACTTCGAAGTTCTGCATGAACTGAAGCTGATCGTCGACCTCATCAACGAAGGCGGCATCACCAAGCAGCGTTGGTCAATTTCGGATACTGCCGAATACGGTGACTACGTCTCGGGTCCTCGCGTCATCGACGAAGACGTTAAGGCCAATATGAAAGCGGTCCTCGAAGACATTCAGGACGGAACTTTCGCGAACCGTTTCATCGGTGATCAGGATGCCGGCGGCCAGGAGTTCAAGGCACTGCGCGCCGAAGGTGAGAGCCACCCGATCGAGAAAACTGGTCAGGACCTGCGCGCCAACTTCGGTTGGTCCCAGGCTGACAGTGACTACGTCGACGGCTCTGCTGCTCGCTAAGTAGTCGGTAAAAACATAACAGAAGGTGAGGATGTCCTCCGTATGAGTACTTTGCAGGTAGCTGTCGTCCCTGGAGATGGGATCGGCATCGAAGTCACCGCTCAAGCAGTACGTGTACTAGAGAAGGTGCTGAAGAATAGTGGCACTGAACTGGCGCTAGAGTATTTTGACCTGGGCGCCGACCGCTACCTGCGGACGGGGGAGATCCTCACCGACAGTGATATGGAAGCCCTGGCGAAAAACCAGGCCATCCTTTTAGGAGCCGTTGGCGACCCCCGGGTCCCCTCGGGTGTCCTCGAGCGGGGGCTGCTGTTGAAGCTTCGATTCAGCTTTGACCAGTACGTCAATTTACGTCCCTCCCGTTATTACGAGGGCGTGAAGTCGCCTTTGAAGAACCCGGAAGGCACCGATTTTGTTGTCGTTCGGGAAGGAACTGAAGGCCTGTACGTGGGCAACGGGGGAGCGATCCGCACCGGGACCCCTCACGAAATTGCCACTGAGGTTTCGATCAACACAGCTTTCGCTGTGGAACGCGTAGTTCGGTACGCCTTCGAACTGGCAAATTCGCGACCTGCGAAGAACTTGACCTTCGTCCACAAAACTAACGTCCTGGTGCATGCGGGCGGGCTCTGGCAGCGCGTTGTTGACGCTGTCGGCGCCGAATATCCGGAAGTGACTGTCGAATACAGTCACATTGACGCCGCTACCATCTATCTGGTTACAGACCCCCAGCGTTTCGACGTGATTGTGACCGATAACCTTTTCGGGGATATCATCACCGATGAGGCAGCGGCGGTTACCGGCGGAATTGGTTTGGCGGCCTCAGCAAATCTCAACCCAGATGGGATTTACCCGTCGATGTTTGAACCGGTTCACGGTTCAGCCCCCGACATTGCGGGGCAGGGAATTGCCGATCCGATCGCGGCCATCGGGTCAGTTGAATTACTATTGAGTAATAACGGACTTCCGGAACTGGCCCAAAGGGTTCGTGACGCAATCGAGTCCGATATGGAATGGCGTGCCGCCAACGGTGGCGTCTCGCGCACCACCGAAGAGGTTGGCGATGCGGTCCTCGCAGCGCTGAACTGAAAACCCGGTAACCAGCCACTTCGACAGTCTAAGAATTGAAAGGCCAAAACGCTGATGAGTCCGCAAGAGCAAAAAAGTGACTTAGAGCTTGCCGCTGCGGTGGCACTTCCCCCTGCAGACAGCGTGGCCAAACTTTTTAGTCTCAGGCCTAACGAAACGCCGACCAGTGACGCTGACCATGCGGAAGCAATGGAAGCTTTGAACTTCGGGGTGACGTTCGGCGACCACATGGCCGTGATGTGCTGGACCCCTGAAGAGGGATGGCACGACAAACGGGTCGAGGCGTACGGGCCGCTCCCGCTGATGCCCTCTGCGGCGGTGCTCCACTACAGTCAAGAAATTTTCGAAGGTATGAAAGCGTACCGTTGGGCCGACGGCTCGGTATGGACATTTCGCCCCAGCTTCAACGCCCACCGAATGAACCAGTCGGCGCTGCGGATGGCGATGCCCGAAATGAGCATCGATGACTTCCTCGGTTCGATAGTGCAAACGGTGCGTGCCGACCAGAAGTGGGTTCCCTCGCAACCAGACAGTGCTCTCTACTTGCGGCCATTCATGATTGCCACTGAACCTTTCCTCGGGGTCCGTTCAGCCAACGAATACCACTATGTGCTCATCTCATCGCCGGTGGGTCCCTACTTCAAAGGTGGTTTGAAACCAGTCTCCATCTGGGTCTCTGACAACTACCACCGCGCCGCTCCGGGCGGGACCGGTAACGCAAAAACCGGTGGTAACTACGCGGCCTCACTGCTGCCACAGTCAAAGGCAGCCGCCGACGGTTACGATCAAGTTTGCTACTTGGATGCCGCAACCAACAGTTACATTGAAGAACTGGGTGGCATGAATATCTTTGTGGTCAAGACCGACGGCACCGTTCTGACGCCGAGCCTCAACGGCTCAATTCTTGAGGGCGGCACCCGGTCATCAATTATTCAGCTGCTGAAAGACCGCAATATCGAGGTGCAGGAAACGCGAATCAACCTGAAAGAGTTGGTTGCCGATATCGAGGACGGGAAGGTCCAGGAGCTTTTTGCCTGCGGCACCGCGGCTGTCGTGACACCGATTGGGAGAATCGCGAACGAAACGTTTTCGGTAGAGATCCCCGGCGGCGACCTGACAGAGAGCATCCTGAATGAACTGAGCGGCATCCAGCGGGGAACTGTTCCTGACCGTCACGGCTGGATGTATCAGCTGGTCTAGAAACCGGTGCGGCAAAGTCTCAGTTCGGGTTTAGGGAGCTGAGCA